>JBAYAP010000137.1:0-3730 GCA_041669715.1 Acholeplasmataceae bacterium | reverse complement strand
CTTGTTAGTTTAAGGGAGTTTATATGGATATACAGACATTATTAGCATCACTAACAATTGAAGAAAAAATAGGACAAATGATGCAACTGGCACCGTTCTTTTTCATTGAAGATATTGATGTAAAAATATTTGGACAAGTCACTGATTTACATTTAGATAAAAAAAAGATATTTCAATCAGGTTCTGTTTTAGGTAATAATAATGCAAGCCAAATGATTGAAATTCAAAAAAAATATTTAAAAGAAAGCAGACATAAAATACCGCTTATATTTATGGCAGATATCATTCATGGATTTAAAACAATTTTTCCTGTTCCAATTGCAATGGCTGCATCTTGGAATCCTAATTTAGCAGAACAAGCTGCAAGTATTCAAGCTAAAGAATCACGTGTATCAGGTATTCAAGTAACATTTTCACCAATGGTTGATATAACACGAGATCCTAGATGGGGAAGAGTTGTTGAAGGATTTGGTGAAGATCCTTATTTAGCATCTTGTTTTTCAAAAGCAATGGTTAAAGGTTATCAAGGTGATGATGTTTCAAAACCCGATAAAATAGCATCGTGTGTTAAACATTTTGCCGCCTATGGTGCTTCTGAAGCAGGTAGAGATTATAATACTGCTGATATTTCAAATTATCAGTTGTTTAATACATACCTTCCAAGTTATAAAGCAGCAGTAGATGCTGATGTAAAAATGATTATGACAGCTTTTAATACGCTTGATGGTATACCAGCGACTGTTAACAAATTTCTTTTAAAAGATATTTTAAGAAATCAATGGAAGTTTGATGGGGTTGTCATTTCTGATTACGATTCATTGCATCAAGTGATTGCCCATGGTGTAGCTAAAGATGATAAAGAAGCAGCATTTAGAGGTATTGATGCTGGCTTGGATATTGAAATGCAATCAACATGCTATACAAACCATTTAAAAGAACTTATAGATGAAAAACTAATTAGTGAAAAGCAAATTGATGAAGCTGTTTATCGCATTTTAGAATTAAAAGAAGCATTAGGATTATTTGATGACCCTTTCTTAGGTGCAAATCCCGAACAAGAAGAAAGTATTGTCTTGTGTGAAGATCACTTAGCATATGCACAAAAAGTTGCTGAAGAAAGTATTGTGTTATTAAAAAATGATAATGATTTATTACCATTATCAAAAGATTTGCATTATGCTATTTTAGGGCCTTATGCAGACACTTCACGTACAAATGGGGCATGGGCAGGGCATGGTAATAATGATTTAAATCATAAATTAGGCGATTTATTAAAAAGTCAAGGTTATCATATAGATTATATAAATAATCAAAGTATACTTGATTATTCAAAAGAAGCTTTAGAAAAAATCAAGCAAGTAGACCAAATTATTTTAGCACTTGGTGAAAATGAATATGAAAGTGGCGAAGCACATTCGAAAGTTGATATAAACCTTCCGAGAAGTCAAGATTTGTTTGTTGACTTTGCAAAATCTATGCATAAACCAATAATTGTTATTTTATATCATGGTAGACCTTTTGTTTTAAAAAATATCATGGAAGCTCAAACAATTTTAGATGTCTTTTATCTAGGTAGTAGAGCCCATGAAGCAATATCAAATATTTTAACTGGAAAAACCAATCCATCGGGTAAATTGCCAATTTCATATCCGCGTCATGGTGGACAAATTCCAATTTACTATAATCACCTAAGTACAGGAAGACCGCATCATAACGGGGTTTATGGGGAATATACAAGTTATTATCTTGATGAAGAAAATGAACCGTTATTTCCATTTGGTTATGGATTATCCTATGCTAAATTTGTCTATTCAAATATAAAAGTGTCAAACAAAGACATGTATATAGATGATCAAATAACTGTATCTATCGATATTACTAATCAAAGTAATCGAAGTGGTTATGAAATAGTTCAGTTGTATATTAATGATCAAAGTTCGTACTATGCACGTCCAGTTAAAGAATTAAAAGGATTTAAAAAAGTTTGGTTTAATCAAAACGAAAAAAAGACAATAGAGTTTTTAGTATCTAAAAACGATCTATCATATTTTGATGCAAATGGTCATACATTGCTTGAAGCAGGTAAATTTGTATTGATGATAGGAAAAGATAGCAAATCTGTATTAAGTGTTGAAATAAATTTTTTGGAGGAAATAAATCATGATGATAAAAAACAATCTAAAACTAAAAACTATTTATAACGAAGGCTTAACTTTTCGGTTTTTAGAATCAGGAGACATCTTTGATATAACATATAATGATTATCAAATTAATTTATTAAAAAGCAATATTCTTGATGGGTCATTGATGAATGTATATTTAAGAGTTAAGAAAAATGATACATTTATTCAAACACCTTTGATTTCGAAAGAAGTTTTAACTAAAGTAAGTTTTGGTAATCATCAAGTTGTTTACGAAGGTTGTTTTGATGATATTGATTATTGTATCTATTTAGTTATTTCAAAATTTCAATGGGATATACATGTTGAATTGAAAACTAAGGCAACAAAGGAAGTTACATTATTTTATGGACAAGATGTTGCCATTCAAAATAAATCAAGTGTGTTATCTTCAGAAGCTTATACAGTACAATATATAGATTTTAAATCAGAAAAAGATGCACATGGTTATACTTTATCAGCAAAACAAAATCAAGGTGTAGCTCAATATCTTCAATTAGGCAGTTATTCAAATAATGTTGCTTTTACAACTGATGGATTTCAATTTTTTGGTAAATCATATAAATTTACGCAAATGCCTGAAGCGCTTCAAAAAGAAAAACTTGAATCAGTGATTAAACAATACGAGTTTTCATATCTTGTGCTTCAAAGTGAAAATATAACATTAACAAAAGAAACAACCATATCTTTTTATGGATATTATTGTCCACATATCGAAGAAGATGGAAATAGACAAATGGTAAAGGTAGATATGTTATCATTTGATAAAACAAATCAATTTAATGAAGTTATACAATATACACCAAAACCAGTATATAAAGTTTTAAATGGATTAGATTTAAGTGATAAAAAAATACAATCATTATTTACAGAAAAAAGACATCTTGAAATAGAAAATAATTATATACTTTCATTTTTTACTAAAAATCATCATCATATTGTTTTAAAAGAAAAAGAAAAACTTGTTGAAAGACCTCATGGTCACTTGATGATTCATAAAGATATCTTACATGTTAGTGATCATGTTATGGCAACAACTAATTTTATGTTTGGTGTATTTAATAGTCATGTCGTTTTAGGCAATACATCATTTAATAAATTTTTAGGTGATTCAAGGAACCCTTTAAATGTTCAAAAAATATCTGGGCAACGCATATATTTAAAAAAAGACGGTCATTATCAAATTCTTTCAGTACCTTCTTATTATGAAATGGGTGCTACAACAACAAGATGGTATTATGATTTAGGTGATGATGCAATCATTGTTGATGTCTATGTTGATATAGACAAAGAAGTTCAATATCTTGATGCATATTCTTTAAACCATAAAACATATGATTTTTTAGTTACACAACAAGTTTTACTTGATGTTAATGAATATATGGGTGATATAGAATATAGTAAATTAGGCGATATAATTACTTTTTATATGTCTAAAAATGCCTTTGCATATCAAAAGTATTCAAACTTAAAATATCAAATGAAAATTGGACCACAAGCAAAAATTATTAACGAAAAAGATTTTTTAGGTTTTGATGAACAACACGGTT
>JBAYAP010000136.1:0-3736 GCA_041669715.1 Acholeplasmataceae bacterium | reverse complement strand
CAATATGCATTAGCACGTTTTAGTAATCCTGATTTAGAAGTTAATGAAGCATATTTATATGCTGTAACACGTTATCTTTTATATAATAACATGGGTAAAAAAATAGAAATGCTTGTTGGATATGAACCACGTTTAGCATTTTTAAATGAATGGTGGAAACAATTATTTGGAGAATCTGAAGGTAAAGAACATAAAGGTATTTTTGTTGCAAGCGCAGGCTTTTCTACAGATCTACATTCACTTGGACAATATATTCAAGATGGCGAAAGACATTTATTTGAAACAGTTATTAAAGTAAATGATTTAGATTGTGATACTGTGATTCCAACGGATCCTAAAGATTTAGATCAATTAAATTATATTGCTGGTAAAAAATTATCATATGTTAACGATCAAGCATTAAAAGGAACTATGATGGCACATAAAGATGGAAAAGTGCCTAATATTTTATTAGAAATTCCAACATTAGATAGTTATACATTTGGTTATTTGGTATACTTTTTTGAAAAAGCATGTGCTATGTCTGCATATTTATTAGAAGTTAATCCATTCAACCAACCAGGTGTGGAAGCATATAAGAAAAATATGTTTGCGTTACTTGGTAAAAAAGGATATGAAAATATAATAAAGTAGGGTTATACATGAAAGTTAAAGAAACAAATAATGCAGCAGAAACAAAATTTTTAGGATATGAACTCGGTTTATTACTTAAAGATGAATCACATATCGTGATTTTATTAGATGGTGAATTAGGTGCAGGTAAAACAACATTTACCCAAGGATTAGCTGATGGCTTAGGCATTAAGCAAATTGTGAATTCTCCAACTTTTACGATTATGAAAAAATATTTAACACCAGATAAATCTAGATCTTTATACCATCTAGATCTTTATCGCTTGCATGAAGCAGGCAGTGATTTTGATTTAGAAGAATATATTGATGGCTCAGGTATTGTTGTTATTGAATGGCCATTTCAAGTTGAAGAGTTTATGCCTAAAGAATATATTAAGATTAGTATTAAAGTAGAAAACGAAACCAAACGAATTTTCACTTTGGAATGTTTTGGTTATCCATGCAAGAAGGCGATGAGTTTCATATGAAAACCATAATGTTCGATGCTTCGACATCAGTGATGTATGTAGGTTATGTTAAAGATGATCAATTAGTTGATTTTAGTATAAGAATTGCATCTCGCGATCATGCAAAATATTTAGTTGATCGTATTGATCAAGTCATTAAAAGAAATAAATTGACAATTGATGATATTGATCAAATTGTTGTTGGTATAGGGCCAGGATCATATACAGGCATTAGAGTAGCTGTTATGGTTGCAAAAATGATTGGATTTTCTAAAAATATTATTGTAAGAACTGTAAGTAGTTTATTTTTTATGACGAGTGGTTATGAAGATAAAGTAGTTGCTTTAATAGATGCAAGACGGGGTTATGTTTTTTCTGCTGTTTATGAAAATGGGGAAACATTACTTACAGATGAATATCGTTTTTTACAAGATTTTCAAAATGACGAATTATACAAAATAGCTAAAATAATATTTATTGATGAAAAAAACTATGAAATTTCAGCTAAAAAAATTATTGAAAAATCCGTAGTTGTTGAACATATTCACGATTTAATACCAAATTATTTAAGAAAAACTGAAGCGGAAAATAATTATGATAAGAAACGCGAAAATTGATGATATTTTAGATATTGTTAATATAGAAAAAAAAGTATTTAAAGAATCGCTTGGTAAACAATTTTTATACCAAGAGATAAATGATAATCCATTAGCTAAATATTTTGTTTATGAACTTGGTAAACAAGTTATTGGTTATATTGGTTTTAGATATGATGGAGAAACTTCTGAGATGATGAACTTTTGTATAGATCCCATATATCAAAATGAGGGTTATGGCAAAGCACTATTAACTTATGGTATAGACAGTCTTATTCAATTAGGAACTCAATCTATTTCATTAGAAGTTAGAAAAAGTAATATAAAAGCACAAGCGATTTATGAAAAACTAGGATTTAAAAAAACATACACTAGACAAAAATATTATAAAAAAGAAGATGCTTTTGTATATATAAAGGAAGTATAAAGATGAGAATATTAGCAGTTGAATCAAGTTGTGATGAATCAAGTGTTGCTATTGTAGAAGATGGTAAACATGTTGTTTCACATATTATTTTGTCACAAATTGATATACATAAACTATATGGTGGTGTTGTTCCGGAAATAGCATCCCGTAATCATATTGTTCATATGACACGTGTTTTTGAACAAGCATTAAATGAAGCTAACATGACTGCTAAAGATATTGATTTAGTTGCAGTTACAAAAGGGCCAGGATTAATTGGATCTTTACTTGTGGGCATTAATGCAGCAACCACGTTTGCTTTTGTTAATGATTTACCTATTATTGGTGTTAACCATTTAATAGGCCATATTTATGCATCTAATATAGAACATGAAATGAAATTTCCCGCACTTGCATTACTTATTAGTGGTGGGCATACAGAATTGTTATACATTAAAGATCATATGGATATTAAAATGTTAGGTACAACATTAGATGATGCAGTTGGAGAAGCTTATGATAAAGTTGCTAGAACATTAGGTTTACCTTATCCTGGTGGACCTGTCATTGATAAATTAGCGGCATTAGGAACAGAAACATATGCATTGCCAAGACCTCTTAAAGATGATCAAAGTTTTAATTTTAGTTTTTCAGGTTTAAAAAGTGCAGTTATTAATTTAGTACATAATGAAGAACAAAGAGGACATACTATTCGTAAAGAGGATATGTGTGCTTCATTTCAAAATAGTGTTTTAGATGTATTAATTGCTAAAACAAAAAAAGCTGCAGAATTTTTAAATGTTAACCAAATTATTATTGCTGGTGGTGTTGCAGCAAATAAAGGTTTAAGAAATCGGATATTTAATGAGATACCAAATAAAGAAATTATTATACCTTCAATGATATATTGTACAGATAATGCAGCAATGATTGGTGCTGCCGCATACTATCAGTATTTAAAAGAAGGCGCAACAAAAAAATATTTAATTGGTGGCGAATCAACTTTACAATTCGATTTATATGAAATTAAATAGCTAATATTAAAGAAATTTCTATTATTTTAAGTGAAATTTCTTTTTTTAATCACATTTTAATGTTTTTCATATAAAATGATGGTAAAAGCTGTTTTAGTTGTTTTTTCATCAAGAAAATAATATGATGATACTATAACAAGGAGGATATTACAATGAAATTTTTGTTTAAACACTTAATTTTACCGATTTTAATTATATTGGCAATTCCTGCCACATTTTTGGTCGTGATGTATCAAGATGTTGAAATTCCGGTTGATGATTATGATTCATCAGCAACTGTCGATTTAACAAGTATGATTACTGAATCTATGGACTCATTTTTAACTAATCCAACAGAAGACTCTGCAATTGAAATTGGTATTTCTCAATCAGATGCAAATACATTAATTAAAGATACTTTGCTAGAAAATATAAATGCAAACTTTTTAGATGGTTCTGGTGGAGATAATGACTCCTATGTTATTAAAGAAGAATATTTCGGTTATCAAGGTAGTTGGGTTCGATTTAAAGATGACACTATAGAAATAGAATCAGGTGCACATCTTTTTGTTGGCGGGTTAACTTATAAGACAAGTTTACTTATCTCATTTAAATTAGAAATAGATACTGAAGAAGTAACTT
>JBAYAP010000135.1:0-3845 GCA_041669715.1 Acholeplasmataceae bacterium | reverse complement strand
TTTCTGTTTTCTTCCCATAAAGAAAAAATCCCCTTTCTATAAACCTCTACAACTTTAATTATTTGTAGTGTCTACTTTAAGGGGATCATATCAAAATAAACAAGTTCTTTTTTATATAGTTTTAATTTAATTCATTCTTTTGCCATATTCTAACTTTACTTCTTTATTTTGAACATCATAATTTGTATAAAATAATGTATTTAATCCGATAAAATGCATACCCACAGATTCATAAAAAGAAATTGCTGGATCGTTACATGATTGTACTTCTAAAGTGATTGCTCGCGCTTTAGTATCTAAAACATGTCGTTCAATATGTCTAAATAGCATTGTACCAATACCTTTTTTACGATATTTTGGTGCTACGTATAACTCCCAAATTCTAAAAGTGTTGTTCCAATCAACAAATTCTCCTTCGATAAATGCAATCAATTGTTTTTTATCATAAATACCAAAAACAATAGGTTGCTCAATATAGTTAGCAAATAATTCAATATCATAAGTTTTACTTGTTTTTTTCATTTTTTTTCGTTTCAATGAAATTTGAATTGTTTTATTGTTCTTTTTAATTTTAATTTCTTGATAACTTCTAGTTATATATTCAGCCTTAACTTGATAGCCTTGAAAGTCATCATAGTCTAATTTTTCTATTTTCATTATGTCACATACCTTTTATTTATCTACTATATTTATAACATAATTAAACCATTTTTAAAAGACTATAAAAAAAGATGTCAATTATATATTGACATCTTTACTATTTAATTAAATAAATAAATTATGATTGGCATCTTGAGTATCACCTAAGTAAGTTGCTACTCCTGCGACTTCAATACCATCAATAAGTTCTTCACGTTTAATACCCATAATATCCATAGACATTGCACATGCAGTAATTTTAACACCCATGTCCATTGCACTACTCATTAATGTTTGTAATGAATCAACATTTTTCTTTTTCATAATACTCTTAATCATTTTTGGTCCCATACCTAACATATTCATGTTTGAAATAGGAAGTTTTTTAACGCCTCTTGGCATCATTTTACCAAACATTTTTTCAATAAAAGTTTTTTTAACTCTTACCCTTTTAGATTTTCTTAAAATGTTTAATCCCCAGAATGTAAAGAATAATGAAACATCTTTACCCATTGATTTTGCACCACTTGCAATAATAAATGCAGCAATTGCTTTATCTAGGTCTTGTGAGAATACAACAATTGTTGTGCCGTTTTTATTTTCTTGTACTTCAAAGCCTTTTTTAATTTGCTTATTTGTCCCTTTTTGAATATGAGCAGTAATCACATTATCGTCTTGTGTAAGATTTAATAGTGTATTTCCAGTTCTATCAGCCCATGTCTTTATATCTTTTTTAAAACCAGGATCTGTAGCTTTAACTTCTAATACATTTCCATCTACTAATGAAGACATATTCTTATATACTTGAACAATTGGACCTGGACATTGTAAGCCACAAGCATCAATAGTTAATGTAATTTTAGATTCTTTAACAACTGGTATTGCTTCTTCTTGTTTAATAGTATTAACAACTGGAACACCAAAATCATTAGTTTGTGTAAAACAAATTTCTTGTCCTTCATGATCAAATACACAACTATATGATTTGAATCCACCATCTAAGTTTTTAACATGATAACCATTTTGTTCTAATACTCTTGAAGCAGCATAACCGCGAATACCAACTGCACAATACACATAGATTTCTTGATCTTTAGGAATTTCAGTTAATCTAGTTCTTAATACAGATAATGGAATATTTTTAGAACCTGGTAAATAATCTAAAATATATTCAGCTTCTTCACGTACATCTAAAATATAACTTCCTTTAGATGCAAGTTCTTGCATTTCTTGCCATGTTACAGTTGAAACTAATCCATTTTTAATATTATCAGCAACGAAACCAATCATATTCACTGGATCTTTTGCTGATGAAAATGGTGGTGCATATGTTAAATCCAAGTTTTTAAGATCTGTAACTTTCATTTTTGCATAAATAGCTGTAGCCATAACATCAATACGTTTGTCTATACCTTCGCCACCAATTGCTTGAGCACCATATATTTCATATGTTTCTGGATTATAAAGTACTTTAAAATTAATTGTTTCTGCTCCTGGATAATAACTTGCATGATTCATTGGATGTATATGAATACTCTTAAATGGTAATTCTAATTTCTTTAAAGTAAGTTCATTAACACCAACACTACCAACATTAATATTAAATATTTTAGCTGCTGATGTAGCTAATGTACCTGGATATGAGTCTTCAATACCACAAATATGATTTGCCACAAAGCGTCCTTGCTTATTTGCTGGTCCAGCAAGTGCTGCACTCATTGCTTGATTTGTAACTAAATTTGTAACATCAATTACGTCACCAATAGCATATACATCTTTATTTGATGTTTGTAAATGTTCATTAACTTTAATTGATCCACGTTTTGTTAATTCTAAATCTGCTGCTTTTGCTAACGAATTATCAGGTCTTACGCCAATAGCAAATATAATTAAATCTGTTAATAACACTGTACCTGATTGTAAAACAATTTTTTTACCTTCTTGTTCAAATGATTTAACACCATCACTTAAAACAAGCGAAACATGATTATCTACAATTGTTTGATGAATAATTTGAGCCATTTCATAATCAAACATAGCCATTACTTGAGGTGCCATTTCAACCAATGTCACTTGTAATCCTAGGTGTGCTAAGTTTTCCATCATTTCAATACCAATAAACCCACCACCAATAACTACAGCTTTTTTAGGTTTGTTTTCATCAATAAAAGAAATAATTTCATCCATATCTGGTATATTTCTTAATTTAAATAAATTTTTAGCTTCATTAATACCAGGAATTGGTGGCATAATAGGTTGTGCCCCCGTTGAAATTACTGCTTTATCATATGATTCTTCATATGTTTTCCCAGTTTTCAAATTTTTTACTTTAAGTGTTTTTGTTTTGGTATCCATACCGATAACGTCTGAAAAAACTCGAACATCGATATTAAAATTTTGGTGCATACCTTCTGGTGTTTGAACGACTAATGCGTCACGTGAAGTAATGACACCGCCTATATAATAAGGTAAACCACAATTGGCAAATGAAATAAATTCACCACGTTCAAATAAAATAATTTCCGCAAATTCATCAAGTCGGCGTAATCTTGCTGCTGTTGTTGCACCGCCAGCAACACCACCTATGATGACTATTTTTTTGTTCATATTCGTACCTCCGCGATATAAATATACGCTATTTTAAGATTCATGTCAATTAAATTTAACATAGTTATGCTATAAATATGGTTAAATTTTATAATTTTTTTAATTATCGCCTAAATTATGGTTATCATCACATAGTTTGTGCTATGATAGTAAAAAAGGAGATGTGTCATGAAAAAGATATTATTAACTGCTTTTGAGCCATTTGATGGTAAAAATAAAAACGCTTCATCTGAAATTATGAACTGTTTAGAATTTGATCTTCATTTATTTGATATACATAAACTTATTTTGCCAACTACTTTTAACGATATTGAATCTTTAATGATAAATAAAATATCTTCATTTAAACCTGACATCATTCTTATGCTTGGTGAAGCTAGTGGTACAAATCATATTAGAATTGAACGTGTTGCGATTAATATAGATGATGCACGTATTCCTGATAACACTCACTATCAACCTATAGATCAAATAATTAAACAAAATAGTGATAATGCATTATTTTCTACTCTACCAATTAAAAAAATACATCATAATTTATTAGAAAATGAAATACCAGCAGTTATATCTAATTCTGCAGGTACATTTGTTTGTAACCA
>JBAYAP010000134.1:0-3862 GCA_041669715.1 Acholeplasmataceae bacterium | reverse complement strand
TTGTGCAGCACTTGAAAAATCGCCACTTTCATCTAATGTAAAGTCTACAGTAAATGTTTGCATTTCTGTTGTGACTGATAAAGTTTCAGAATGATATGCTACCCAACTTGGTAAACTACTACCAATTTGTAATGCAAAGTCGCCAGCAATACTTGATTTAGCATCAAAAGTGACACGATAAGATTGACCTGCTACAAGCATCATACTACCTTCATTATCAGTTTCGCCACCTAATGAATAAGCATCTTGTATAATTTGTAAATGCCATCCTTCATAGAAATTAGCATTATTAACCATTAACACCATTTGTCCATTCATACCATATAATGATACATCTGAACCATCCCATGTATTAACAAATGTACGCCATTCAGGAAGTGCATATGTATCTTGTGGTGCTTCAACAATTGATAGTGTAGTAACTTCAGTAGCAATATTACCTGCTTCATCTTCTACTGTATAAGTAATTGTAAAGACACCTACTGCACTTGTGCTCAATGTTTCAACAACAGCTTCAGCTTCATCTTTTACCACATAAGTAATATCTGCTGTAACATCGCCATCTAAAGCATCATATGCTGATACGCCATCCATTGGATCATAAACAGAATCAACAAAAATTTGTTTAGTTTCATTAACACCTGCAAATACTGGTGCTGTTTCATCAGGATCAGCTGTTGCAACTTCAATTGTAATGTTATCAAACCACATCGTTGCATCAACATCTAAAGCTTCTACAGTACCAACTTCAAATAAAATCCCACCACGATGATTAGTTTCTGCTTGATTCATTGTAAATTTATATGAATAATTAGCCCATTCAGTCGTAATTGTCTTATGAATTGTAACGCCTGTTTTAAAATCTGTAAAATAAGGGTCAGAATCTAACAATTCACCAACTTGTAAATTAATTATTTTTTCAACTGATGATTTAGCATCAAATGAAATTTCATATGTAGTATCATTTTCAAATGGTACACCCATTTGACCAAATCTTGGTGTATATGAATTAGAGCCAGATACTATTTCTGCTTTTAAAGTGCCTTCATCATTTGTTAAAACAATTGTTCCGCCATCAGCTTGATATACAACGCTATCAGAATCCCAACCAGCTGTACCAGATGATAAATCTGAATTAACTAACATTTGGCCTTCTACTGCTTCTGGTTCATTAACTGTAACATAACGCCAAGTTTGAGCTAATACTTCGCCTACTGTAACATTATATTGAATCGCATGATCACCAGTTGCTGTTGTATCTAATAAATCATCTGTAATATCTGATGTTGATAAATATGTAATCGAACTTGAATAATCAACACCATCATTACCAATTGCTGTTACACCTTCTAAAACATTAAATGTTTCATTAAAGTCTACTGTAACATCATCAGTACCACTAAATGTAATTGCAGTTAATTCAACTGTTTTATCACAAGCAACTAATAATATTGCAAATACAAATAGTAAACTACCTAATAATACTTTCTTTCTCATTTCTTATTTTCCTCCTTAATATAAACTTCTATTTTTAAGATATGGTTATTTCTCACATCTTTTGCCCAATTTTCACTTACTCTATAACCAAATGATTCAACTCTGCCATCGCTGTGATACATAATCATTTGATTTACTTTAACCTTTTTATCATATGTTGGACAATTGCCATCATAGTAATAAATACATTTAATATGTCCAAATAATGTGGTTTCTAATTTACCATCGATAAAAAATAATGGATCTAATTTTGGTTTTAATTCAAAATATAATTTTTCGTTTTCAATATAGAACATTTGTGGTCCAAAAAACATATATTGCCAAATTGATAAAACTTCTGCTGTAGAACCCGATAATCTTGAAACAAATCCTTGTCCTTTTTTTCTAGGGTCTGGATTGTTAGAAGTTGCAATAAATGATGAATTTTCAATCGGTGATCTTCCATATATCTTAGGATCCATAAAACATGTAAAATTTGTTTTCATCAACTCATAAAAATTATCGTATTGTTTTGATTTTAATAAACCATATAAATACTTATACGTCATGTGTAAAAAATTTGATTCTCGTTCAAGCCATCCTTTTGTAAATGCCTTTAACCTTCCAATTTCAAACGACTCATCATCTAATGAAACGCTTGTTTGAAACATTTGTAATTGTTTATCATATAATTCACTTTGCATAACTGCTTGATGTAGTTTATTTTGTTCACTTACATCATCTAATTTATAATATCTTGCTGGTCCTTCTAAGAATGAAGGTAAAACACTCATTTCAAATTCATTTACTGTAACTGTAGGTAAGCCATATTCACCAATGATTGGTGTGCCATCAACATTTAAATTGGATTCATATGCTACAGCTTCAAAAGTCAAATACGTGGGAATAATCGGATGAAGTGCTTTAGCTTTATGAATGGATTCAAAAAGTACTTGATTCATATGATTAATAATTTCATTTATATCTATTTGTTCTAAAACATCATAAACAGGTTCTTCAAGTAAAGCTTTTCGATAATTTTCTAACGCTTGCATATGTTGATTCCATCTAATCATTTGTTCTGAATTATTTGTTAAACAAGCTTTGATTAAAGGTTTAAAAGCGTTAATTGTTTTTAATTGATGATTAGGCATATACTTTTTCAAGAATGAAACAATACGCGTTAATTCAAACATTTCTGATACGCCTGAACCAAATAGTCCAGGTAATCCATTACATGCATCATTCCATCCAGGTTTATTTGCTTCATAAGATAAGCCAATGCCATATGGATCAAGATGTGCAAATTTATTAACAGCAAGTATTAACATTTTCATGTAAACACTTAATTGTAATCTATCAGGTCCAACCATCGCCCATTTATTTCCATCATCTTCTAAATGATGCGTTGCCCCATATTGTCTAACTTTATTATTTTTAGTCAAAACATATTTTTGATCTCTTGGTAAAACATAAACAGGTGATTTAAATGTTTCAACTTCTTTATGAAATAAGAGTTCATTCATTTGGTCAGGATAAATAGATTCATAAGATAATATCGTATCGATAAGATATGTGAAATGATCTTCCCAAAATCCTTCACCAAATGTTGCTTGGTATTCAAAACTTGAATTTGAAATAATTTTTTTCAAAGTATCTTCAACATCAAATTTCTCTTTGTCAAGCATCATTGCTAAACCGCCTGGTGTATATACTGTTTTTAATAAATTTTGAATATCTTTTGGATAAAGGGTTAAATCCCCTTCAAATTTAAATTTTAATCCTTCAATACTTAATGGATTATACCCATCTAGTTGAATGAATGATGCAAACATCAAAACATTAAAATCTTTTAGATTTGTATTAAATAATAAATCATTTCTTCGGTTTTGAAGCACATCTCTAAAATTGCCATTACCTTGTGAATAGTACGCTGGTTCGATAGAAAAGAAATTATAATCTCTTTCTAAATCACCATGTTTTCTAGAATAAATATGATAACCTACTTCACCATGCTTTGTATCAAACATGATAGGTTTCCCACCTCTTAGCATATTATCTAAATAACATTGTTTTAAATATTCATCAAAGATAGGAAATGCTGTTTTAGTATCAATAACATCGACAAGTTCATCATGTATTATTTTATTTTGTTTTTGTTTTTGATTAAAATAATTTATATCATATTTTGCTAAAATTAAATTTAAATTTACCTCATTTGAACTATAACCAAATAAACTATCAATATTAATTTCTGTAGTTATTTCATCAAAATGATAAGCTGACATTGCACATGGAACTTGATTTACCTTAACTTGTCCAAGTTTTTTTAACTCATCAACACTATGATTAATAAAACCATAAGGTGTATGTAGTGACATATCTT
>JBAYAP010000133.1:0-3900 GCA_041669715.1 Acholeplasmataceae bacterium | reverse complement strand
TTGAACTGATATCAAAAAATTGTACTTGGTATAACTCCTGAGTAAAACACGCTATTTTTTTGATGAAAAACATGATAAACTTAGTAATGACAAGACAAAATGAGCAGTAGAGCTTATTATTACACAATTTAGGGAGGAATTTTAATGAACAAGAAAAATATAATAGTGCCATTTGCTTTTTTAATAGTAATATTGTCATATGTAATTTTTCAAATCAAATTTGTTTCATATTTCACTATTTGGATGATTTTCATCTTTACTGTATTAATCGATGCACTATACTTTATTGGTAATCAAAAATACAGTAAATTATTGTTATTGTTGACATTGATTTCAACTATAATGTTCAGTAGTTATCTATATTTGGGAATTAATGCAAATGAACCATCTAACGTTGGTGATTTCTCGATGTTACCAATATTGCTTTTTATTGTTTCATTCCCATTTATAATTATTACTCATTCGGTAATAATATTTAAAATGTTCAGAAAAAAGGATGTTAAACTAGTTTAATTGACGTAAAGAGTAGGCGATATTTGTCCTACTTTTTTGTTAAAAAAGCAACTCCGTCGAACACGAGTGATTTCAGAACAAAATCCCGTAATGACAAGGAATATTTTTAATATGTTTTTTTAATTTTAATTCTAGTTTATGACATATTTTGATGATAGGTGTCGTTATCATTATGTTATAATGAGTAGTAGAAATAGAGGTGTTATGATTATGAACAAACAAAAACTAATTATTATTGGTGGGGGCGCATCAGGGATACTTGCTGCTATAGTTGCTCATAGAAATAATATGGATGTTACTGTCCTTGAAAAAAACAATCGTATCGCTAAAAAAATACTTGCTACTGGTAACGGTAGATGTAATTATACAAATATAAATACCAATAAAAATTCTTATAATCATCCGGAATTTGTTGAACAAATCATCAATCAATTTCCTGCTACTAAAGCAGTTGAGTTCTTTAAAGGTTTGGGTATTGAACCAAAAGTAGAAGACTTCGGAAAAGCATATCCGATGTCAGAACAAGCATCAAGTATTGTTGATGTCTTTTTATATGAGATTGAAAATAAAAATATTCATGTTATAACTGAAGTCCTTGTTAATGAAGTACATAAAACGAATAATCAATTTGATGTTATAACTTCAAGCGGTCAAACATATCATGCTGATAAAGTTATATTAGCTACAGGTGGAAAAGCCATGCCAAGTACGGGTAGTGATGGATTAGGTTACCCGATTGCTAGAAAACTTGGTCATCATGTGACGCCTATTTTTCCAGCTCTTGTAAAACTTAAATTAAATAGTCCATATCTTAAAAGTATGAATGGTGTTAAGATTTCTAGTAAGGTAGAACTTATTTTAGATCATAAGGTTATTCAAGAAGAAACAGGCGATATACTATTTACTGATTATGGCATCAGTGGGCCAACGATACTTGATTTAAGTAGAAAAGCAAACGAACTATTACTTCATAAAAAAACACCGTATATCAACGTTATATTACTTGATACATTAGAAAGAAATAGAGTAGAAGAAAGATTTGAATTAGCAAAATCTAAACCTGTTGATATGAGTTTAGTTGGATTGATTAATAAAAGAATTATTCCTGCCTTAATAAAAAATGCAGGGATTGATAAACATAACACTTTGGTATCAGATTTAACAAATCTTGAACTTACAACGTTAATTGATTCTTTATTTAATTGGAAGTTTGAATTAATTGGCAGTAAAGGTTTTGAAGATGCACAGGTTACTGCTGGTGGTATTGATATTTTTGAAATTGATCCATATACACTTGAATCTAAGATTGTTAAAGGTTTATATTTTACAGGTGAAGTGATGGATATCGATGGTATTTGTGGTGGCTATAATTTACAATGGGCATGGTCTAGTGGCTATGTTGCAGCAATTAATGCAGCAAAGTAGAGGTTTATATGATTAGAATAAAGGATTTAAAATTAGATTTAAAAGATGCTATAACCAAAGAACAAGAAATGGCGAATCTAAAGAAAATGATCATGTCATTATATTCAATTGGTGAAAGTGATATATTGCAATTTAGATTACATAAAAAAGCAATTGATGCGCGTAAAAAGTCGAATGTGTTTTTTGTTTATGCTGTTGATTTAGAACTTCTTAATGAACTAAAAATTCTTCAAAAAGATATTAGAAATATTCAAATTGCACCTTTTATGGGATATGATGATGTCGAAATGGGTGATATCAAACTTAATCATTCTCCAGTTATTATTGGCTTTGGACCTTCTGGATTGTTTGCTGCTTTCATACTTGCTAAAAGAGGTTTTCAGCCTTATGTCATAGAACGTGGTTATGATGTCGATCAAAGAGCCATTAAAGTTAATGAATTTTGGAAAACAGGCAAATTCAGTAAAGATAGCACAATTTTATTTGGTGAAGGTGGTGCAGGAACATTTTCTGACGGGAAATTAACGACTTTAATCAATGATGTTCGATGTCGTTTGGTATTAGATTCATTAATTAGAAATGGCGCAGATCCAGAAATATCATATATTAATAAACCACATATAGGAACGGATGTATTATCTGTTGTTATGAAAAATATGAGAAAAGAAATCATCAGCTATGGTGGTAAAATCCGTTTTGAATCAGAAGTTACTGATTTTTTAATTGAAGATAACGAATTAAAAGGTATTGTTATAAACCATGAGGAAACAATTGAAACAAACGTTTGTTTACTTGGTATTGGTCATAGTGCTAGAGATACATTTGAAGTTCTTTTCAAGAATGATGTTAAAATTGATCAAAAACCATTTTCTATTGGTGTAAGAATAGAACATCCACAATTAATGATTAATAAGTCACAATATGGCGACTTTTCAACCTATAAGAACTTAGGTGCAGCTGACTATAAATTAAGTTATCATGGAAAAGACGATAGAAGTGCATATACGTTTTGTATGTGTCCAGGTGGTTATGTGATGTGTTCAGCTTCTGAAGAAAAAGAAATTTGCACCAATGGTATGAGTGAATCAACAAGAAATGGTAAAAATGCCAATGCAGCTTTACTTGTCAATGTCTCACCAAGTGATTTTGGTTCAGATCATCCTTTAGCTGGTATGTATTTTCAAAGAGAATTAGAAACAAAAGCTTTTATTGCTGGTGGAGAAAATTATAATGCGCCAGTTCAACTTGTTGGTGACTTTTTAAAAGATCGAGTAACTAGAGAAATTGGTTCAGTAAACCCAACATATAAACCTGGGTATAAATTTGCTAAAATGACGGATATATTACCTAAATATGTAACAGATACAATGAAAGAAGCACTTCAATCATTTAATCGAAAGATTAATGGATTTGCTATGGATGATGCAGTTTTAACGGGCGTTGAAACGAGATCTTCATCACCCATTAGAATTTTAAGAAATGAAAATCATGAGTCTAATATTAAAGGTATTTATCCGATGGGTGAAGGTGCAGGTTATGCAGGAGGCATTATGTCTTCAGCAGTTGACGGCATCAAAACCGCAGAAATGATTATAAAAAAATATACAATATAAACAAGATAGTTGTTAAATAACTTTACTATCATAAAAAGCGCAATTTGGATTGGATAGATATATTTATTTATTTGTTAATAATTGTGTTATAATAATTATGAAAAAGCCGAATCTATTAATTTAATAGAACGGAATAATATAGGGTCTTTAATATTAAGATAACTAGGTGCAAGTATTTATATCAGGATCTAAAAGTTGTAGATGTTTCTTCTGGATTTAGAGTATATCATAATAAACGTAGAGTTTTTGATATTTCGATATTTCAAGATAACTGGAAAGCATTTCCTAATGAATATAAGAAGCACAACATAATCATATATTCAAAATTTAAAAGAAGAGTTTATCATTT
>JBAYAP010000132.1:0-3902 GCA_041669715.1 Acholeplasmataceae bacterium | reverse complement strand
AAATATCTAAATATAAATAAACTTTATACTTATAATTAGGATTCATTGAAATCAATGTGTCCACATTGTTTTGATCCATACCAATAATATAATCAAATGTCTCAAAATCACGATTTGTGATTTGTTTAGCACGCATATGTTTACTATCGATTTCATATTGATCCAATATATTTTTAGTACCTTCATGTATGCTATTTCCTACTTCCCAACTAGAAGTTGCACATGATTCAACATATATTTTATTATCTAAATTTAAATCTTTTATTCTTTTAGTAAATAAACCTTCTGCCATCGGTGACCTGCAGATATTGCCTAAACAAACGAATAAAACACGAATCATATTGACCACTCCTTTGTTACGTATACCACAATTATAACATAATTATCAATTTAGCACTTAACTGTTGACAGTGCCAAAAACTTGTTTTATAATATAGTTGGCATTGAAAGACGACGAGTGCCAATAGGAGGTATTTATATGAACTTAAATCAAATGGATGATTATAATAATGATCCTAATATATTAGAAAAATTCGGTAGAAATATCGTTGAAGAAGTTAAAAAAGGAAAGATTGATCCAGTTATTGGGCGTGAAGAAGAAATTAGACGTATTATTAAAATTCTTTCTAGAAAAACTAAAAATAATCCCGTATTAATTGGTGAACCAGGTGTTGGTAAAACTGCCATTGTCGAAGGTTTAGCAAGACGTATTGTTGATAAAGATGTACCTTTAGGTTTACAAAATAAAATTGTCTATGAACTTGACTTAGCCTCTTTAATTGCTGGCGCTAAATTCCGTGGTGAATTTGAAGAAAGACTTAAGGCTGTTTTAAATAAAGTTAAAGAATCTGATGGACAAATAATTATGTTTATTGATGAAATTCATAATATTGTTGGTGCTGGTCGTGCTGATGGCTCAATGGATGCTTCTAACATGTTAAAGCCTATGCTTGCAAGAGGTGAATTACACTGCGTTGGGGCAACCACCTTAAATGAATATAGACAATATATTGAAAAAGATAGTGCCTTGGAAAGAAGATTTCAAAAAGTTCTTATTGAAGAACCAACCGTTGAAGATACAATTAGTATTCTAAGAGGGTTAAAATCTAGATTTGAAGCCCATCATGGTGTACACATATCAGATCCAGCAATTATCGCTGCAGCTACTTTATCAAACAGATATATATCAGATCGTTTTTTACCTGATAAAGCCATCGATTTAATTGATGAAGCTTGTGCTTCAATTCGTATGGAAATTGATTCTATGCCGGTCGAATTAGACGATGTTACAAGAAAAATCATGCAACTAGAAATTGAAAAAACGGCATTAGACAAAGAAATTGATCCTATTTCAAAAGATCGATTAATTAAAATTAAAGATGAAATTAAAGACTTAAAAGTACAAGATAAAACATTACGCGCAAAATGGGAACAAGAAAAACAACATTTAAATTCTATTAAAGAAAAGAAAAATGAATTAGAAAAATTACGTAATGATTTAAAAAACGCTTTAAATGACAGCAATTATTCCAAAGCTGCCGAATTACAATATGCAAAGATCCCTAATTTGGAAAAACAAATCAACGAGATGTCTGAAGTATCTAATCAAGAAGGCCGATTATTAACTGAAGTAGTCACCAGTGAAAGTATCGCAGACATTGTTTCAAAATGGACACAAATTCCAATATCCAAATTATTATCTGGTGACAAAGAAAAATTGTTACATTTAGAAGATACTTTAAAGAAGCGTGTTATTGGACAAGATCATGCACTTAAACTTATCCGTGATGCTATCGTTAGACAACGTGCAGGTATTAAAGATGAAAATCGACCTATTGGTTCCTTCTTGTTTTTAGGACCTACCGGTGTTGGTAAAACTGAAGTTGCTCGAGCACTTGCTGAAAGTTTATTCGATAGCGAACGTCAAATCATTAGAATTGATATGAGTGAGTATATGGAATCACATAGTGTTTCTAAACTTATCGGTTCTCCTCCAGGATATGTTGGTTATGATGAAGGTGGTCAATTAACTGAAGCTGTACGTAGAAAACCATATTCCATTGTCTTATTTGATGAAATAGAAAAGGCCCATCCAGAAATTTTTAATATTTTATTACAAATTCTAGATGATGGTCGTTTAACTGATAGTCAAGGACGTACAGTCGATTTTAAAAACACAATTATTATCATGACTTCCAATATTGGTAGCGAATTGTTATTATCTAGTGATCCTGATGCAAAAGAAAAAGTTCAACAATTAATTAAATTAAAATTCAAACCTGAATTTCTAAATAGAATAGATGAACAAATTATATTTAACCCACTTGGTTTACCTGTTCAAATTAAAATTGCTGAAAAATTATTACATGAATTAGAAATACGTTTATCAGAAAAGAATGTTGAATTAATATTTGATGATTCTGTTGAAAAATATGTTATTAAACATGGTTTTAATTCTGAATATGGTGCTAGACCATTAAAACGTTATATTCAAAGAGAAATTGAAACATTTATTGCCGATAAAATCATTGAGGGATCTCTTATCCCAAATCATAGTTACTTAATCCATATTGTAAATGATCAATTAGTAATAGATGAAAAAAAGTAGAGTTTAAAAACTCTACTTTTTGTTTTATAAAACACCTAAACTTCTTAAACTTGTAATAATCACAAATAATGAAATCACCGATCCTATGGATGTCCAAACAACTAATTGACCAGCCAATTGCCCATCGTTATCCATTTCTTCCGCCATGATAACTGATGAGACAGCAACCGGTGAAGCAAACAAAGCGATAAGTGCCGGAAATACTTGATCAAAATCACTATACTTTAATGATAAAAAATAAGCAGTTGTTAATACAAGAGCTGGTGCTAATGCAATACGCCACATGGTTCCAAATATAATTTGTTTTTTTAATTTTTTAACAACTGAAACTTCAAATTGTCCACCTAATGCGATTAATGCCAAAGGCGATGCCGTACTTTTTATCCAAACTATAACTTTATATAATGGCGATAAATTATTTTCAAGCGAGAATACTAATTCATTTTGACTATAGAGGTACAAATGATCTTGCTGCAAGAAATACCACACCAACAAGTACACCAATAATTAAAGGATTTTTAATTACACTTATAAAAATTGATTTAATATCAACTTTTCCTAACTCGTTTTTTTGAAACATTGATAAACTGATCACTGCTAATGTATTACTTAAAGGAATCGCAAATGCAAATAATAATGATATCACAACAATTGCTGATGGACTTCCTAATTCTTCTGCAAGTGGCAATCCTATCAATGCAAAATTTGATCTAAATGCCGCTTGTAATAATACACCTTTTTGTTTAGGATCTTTAATAAAAATGACCACACTCACAAAAGCTAATAAAAAGATTACAAATAAAGCAGCAACCGAAAATCCTATAACAACCCAATTTATATTTTGTAAACTTTCAACTGAATAAACATTATAAAATAATAAGGCTGGTAAAGCAACTCTAAAAACATATTTATTTAATTGACTAATAAAGTTAGCATTAAAAAACTTAATATGCTTAAGAAAAAAGCCAAATAAGAATAAAATCATAATTGGTAAAATTGCATTTAAAGCAAATAAAAAAGCATTCATAAAGTATTAACCTTTTTTCTTTCTATCTCTTAACATTCTAACATATAAAAACATTAAAAAAAAGAAGCAAAGCTTCTATTTTTTTGAATAATCTTGTTTTCTTAAAGTTCCATCAACTTTATGAATAACAATTGATGAATTTTGATTTTCTGCTAATGTTTTTGCATATTCAATTGCATCTGCTTGTGTATTGAAATATTTAATCGTTTTTGTAGAGCCAGCTTTTCTTACACGCCATTCTTTATAGTGTGCAGTATTTTCTTTTTT
>JBAYAP010000131.1:0-3969 GCA_041669715.1 Acholeplasmataceae bacterium | reverse complement strand
ATTAAATCATTATAGTTAAAAGTATTATTCATTAATTTTTCCATCATGTTTTGTGCTTCATCTTCATCAATAGATTCTGTTGCTTTTTCAATTAATGTTAATACATCGCCCATGCCAAGGATACGTGATGCCATACGTTCAGGATGGAACACTTCAAAACTATCCATCTTTTCACCACTTGATGAAAACTTAATCGGTATACCTGATACTTCTCTAATAGATAATGCTGCACCACCACGCGTATCACCATCAAGTTTTGTTAATATAGCCCCTGTCGCATTTAATTGTTCATGAAAACTTTTTGCAATATTTGCTGCATCTTGACCTGTCATTGCATCTACAGTTAATAAAATTTCTTTTGGTTCAGCGATTGCTTTAATATCAACAAGTTCTTGCATCATTTTTTCATCAATATGTAAACGTCCTGCAGTATCAATAATAACAACATCAAATTGATTATCTTTTGCATATTTTAAACCATTTTTGACAATTTTTCTTGCATCAATTAAACCTTCTTCGTAAACTTCTACTTCAATTTGTTTACCAATCGTTTTTAATTGTTCAATGGCAGCAGGACGATAAACGTCTGCAGCAATCAATAATACTTTTTTCTTTTCTGCTTTTCTAATAAACACTGCAAGTTTACCAATTGCAGTTGTTTTACCTGAGCCTTGAAGACCAATCGTCATAATCGATGTAATACCTGAGGTATTATATTGAATACCTTCAGATTCATCACCCATCACTCTTTTTAATTCTTCATGAACAATTTTAACAACCTGTTGTCCAGGATTTAAGCCTTGAAGAATCTTTTCACCAAGTGCTTGAGTTTTAATATGTTCAATAAATGTTTTAACAACACGAAAATTGACATCTGCTTCAAGAAGCGATAATCTTACTTCACGCATCATTTCATCAATATCTTTTTCATTTAAAACACCACGCCCAGTGATACGACGCATAGCCATTTGTAAACGTGTGCTTAAACTGGTTTCAGCCATTACTCATCCAACTTTCCAATTTCATCTAATAATTTTATATCTAATGAACTTTTATATAAATTTAACAATTTTTGTCTTTGATCTGCTTTTTCTAATAAATGTAATTTTTCTTCATATGATAATAAATATTTTTCGACTTTCTTTAATTGATCGTAAACTGCATTTCGACTCACTTCAAAAATTTCTGCAATTTCATGTAAAGAATAATCTTCTTGAAAATAGTATTTAAAATATGAAATTTGTTTTTCTGTTAATAGAACTTGATACTTATCAAATAATGAATTTAAATATTCTTTTTTTTCAAAATTTTCCATTGATTACTCCTTATTAAAAAAAGTCACTAAATAAATCATATATATATTGCTCAATATCAAAATAAACTAAATCTTCAATCTTTTCGCCTAAACCTACATATTTAATTGGTACACCATATAAATGTCTAATTGCTAATACAATGCCACCTTTAGCTGTACCATCTAGTTTTGTTAAAATAACACCAGTAACTTGAGTTGCTTCTTTAAATACTTCTGCTTGTCGCATCCCATTTTGTCCCGTTGTCGCATCAATAACTAATAAAGTTTCTTGCGGTGCATTCGGACATGTTTTTTGAATCACTCGATGCATTTTTTCTAATTCTTTCATTAAGTTAACTTTCGTTTGTAGTCTACCTGCTGTATCACATAAGACAACATTATATTGTTCTTTTTTAGCTAATTCTAATGCATCAAAAATAACACTCGAAGGATCAGAACCTTCAGCTTTTGAAAAAACATAACATCCACTGCGTTCTCCCCATATTTTCAATTGATCAATGGCTCCAGCTCTAAATGTATCAGCAGCAACAAGCATAACTTTCTTACCTTGATCTTTTAACTGTTTAGCAAGTTTTCCAATAGTCGTTGTTTTTCCTACACCATTAACACCCACAAATAAATAAACATTTAAATCATTTTTATCATATTTTAATTCTGTTTGTACAAGTTCACCTTGTAAATAGATTTCAAATAGACCATCAACAATCATTTCTGTAAGTTCTTTTGGATCTGTCACTTTCTTTATTTTTACATCACTTCTTAATTTATCGATAAAATAGACAACAGTATCAACACCGATATCTGCTTGAATAAAAACATCTTCTAAGGCATCAAATAAATTATCATCAATTTTACTAGATTCATTAAGAATTGCTTTTAATGTCGAAAAATTTTGTTTAGTTTTATGTAATCCTAATTGATATTTATCATTCTTTTTTTGTTTTGAAAACAAACGTTGAAATAATCCCATTTAACCACCTCAAAGATATACTTATTATAACATATTCAAAAAGAAAACCGAAAGTTAGTCTTCCGGTAATTGTTTAACAAACGTAATCAATTCATCATAATTTAGATGGTTTGTCATTTCGTCAACATATTCAACATAAATAATTTTTCTATCTTTATCTAAGACAAAGATTGAGCGTGCCTCTAATCTTAACTCCTTAATATTAGTACCATATTTATTTGCAAAATCTAAATCAATATAATCACTTAATGTAATCATATTAGGTAAATCTGCATTACCACACCATCTCGCTTGAGCAAATGGTAAGTCATTACTAATGGTTAATACGGTAACATCATCTCTATCAGTTAATTCTTTATTAACCGTTCTTGTTTGTATGTCACATACCGTTGTATCCAATGATGGCACAACATTTAATATAATATATTTTGATTTATAATCTGATAAATTCACGTTTTCACTCTTATTATTGATTACATGAAAATCAGGTGCTAAATCACCTATGTTTTTTGTAATTCCTAAAACTGTAATTGCTTTGCTTTTAAAAGTTTTCATGAAAATTAACCCTCCATTTTCCAAATCATATTATAACATATTATTTAATATTTTACACTAAAAAAGCGGCCCCTCAACAAAAGTTTGAGGGGTCAATTAAGGGGATTTTGTGTACTTTTGTACACCAATAGGGGATAAGTAACATCCTATTTTTTTGGATGCATATTTATATTATCACTTTTAAATCAAAATGTAAAGATTTTACATTATTTACATAATTTGCAACAATTTAGTCGTTTTTTATATATCGACATTTTGGAAAACCACTACAAGCTAAGAACTCTCCATACTTAGAAGTCCTTACAACAAGATGCTTTCCACATAATGGACATATCTCATCAGTAATTCTAGGTTCTATTTTTGTCATGTCTTTTTGTGCATGATTAACCATAGGAATAAAACTATGATAGAAATCACTTACGATTTTTACACCAGACATACGATTATCAGAAATTTCATCTAAATCATTTTCCATTTTTGATGTATATTCAACATTTATAATCTTGTTAAAAAATAAATCTAGTTGATCTGATGTAAGGCGACCTTGAGTAGTAGGTATAAATCGTTTAGATTCTAATTTGACATAATCTCTTGCTTTAATGGTTTGAATAGTTTGTGCATAAGTTGAAGGTCGACCAATGCCAAGTGATTCCATTTCTTTAATAAGTGTTGCTTCACTATATCTTGCTGGTGGTGTTGTTTCTTTTTCAAGCAATTCTATTTCTAATGCTTGCATTTCATGACCAATTTCAAAATGTGATAATTTCTTTTCTTTTGGTTTTTGATCATCAAAAACTCTAAAATGCCCATCAAATTTTTCAACAAGTCCTTCAACTTGATATGCATGGTTATGACTATCTAAAATAACTTTAGTTGCTTCAAACACTGCAGGTGCCATTAATGAGGCAACTGTGCGTTCAAAAATTCTTTTATATAATTTATATTCATCTTTTGATAAATATTGTTCCATTTTTTCAGGAGTGTTTTTAAGTGATGTTGGTCTAATAGCTTCATGAGCATCTTGCGCATTTTCACTTGTTGTAACACGATATTTACCAAGATAATTTTTACCATAATTTGTTTCAATATATTGATTTGCTTCAGCAATAAATGGAGCAGCAAGTCTTGT
>JBAYAP010000130.1:0-3988 GCA_041669715.1 Acholeplasmataceae bacterium | reverse complement strand
TGATATAGTTTTGCTAAAGAATATGCAGCAAGTGCGTATTGTTGAAGTGCAGCTTTTTCTAATAAGAATTCAGCTTTGCTAAAATCTTCTTTTTCTAGAGCAATCATCGCTAGTGCGTATTGTGCATATGGATGATCTTGTGCTGCTGCTTTCTCATAAAATGGAATAGCTTTTTCTGTTTGATTTGAATCTTCACCTAATGTTTCATAAATCATGCCTAACATATATTGACTATCACTATAGCCTTTATTAGATGCTTTAAGTAACCAATCTATGGCTGAAAAAACGTATCTTTGTACATGAAATCCGTAATAATAATATGTACCTAATATATGCATACTTACAGGATCTCCATGATTTGCTTCTATCATAAGCATTTGATAATGTTCAGCAAAAAGTTGATCTGCCATTTTTTCATCTTTATCTACACCATAACCACTATGATACATCATTGCCAGTGCATAACCACATTTTGCACTTCCAAGTGTTTTACCTTCATTATATAATTCCATTGCCTTATTAAAATCAAGTGTAACACCATCACCCAAACCATAAAAACGTCCTAAAAAATAATAGGCATCAGCATAACCTTGTTGAGCAGCTTGCTCAAAATGTTGAAATGCCGTTAATACATTTTTTTTAGGTGTATTTAATAAATAATGTGACAGTCCTTGATTGTAATATGTTTTTGCATCCATGATATCATCTCCTTAAATAGGATAACATATTATAAATAATAACGCAGTTTATATGCCATGCTTATCTTTTAGATTTTTAAAATTCCATCCCACATGTGTATCTGAATCTATTTTATAATTCCAAAAAATATGACCATAAGCATTTTTCATGCCTTCTATTTGAGCGTCATAATATGCCTTTAATGTAGCTATTTCTTCTAGTGCATCTTTATTTGACAAACGTAAACCTAATGACCATTCTCCAATTATTAAAGGTACATACATTTGAATTCGATTAATAACTTGAGATCTGTTCAATGCTTTTTTTACATGACCTTCTATATCTAAAGCTAAATCATTTTTATCATAACATTGATACATATGCGTATCGAGAGCAACATTATAAAAATGATTATTTTTAAAAAATGTAGTCCATTCATTTAATCTAAATGCATCATGAAAAACAATCATTCGTTTTTGGTTTATATTTCTTAACGCTTTATATACATCTAAATAAAATCCTTTAATTAATTCTATATCAATTGTAACAAATGGTTCATTTAAAATTTCAATACTTTGAAAATGCTTTAAATGATCATATCTTTTCATTAAAGTTACTAAAACTTCTTTTGTTTTATCTAAATTTTCTTTTTTTAAATGCCACGTAAGGACGTGTTCTATCCCACCATTATCAAAACCATTTTGACATCCTGGAGCAGTATGCAAATCAATCATAAAATCCATATTTAAATCGTTTATCATTTTTAATTTTTCATCAAGAATTTCTACACTTCTTGCATATCCATCTTCACCCAAAAACCACCATGGAACTGGAATTCGTACCAAATCAAATTCCTGATTCTTAATCCAAATAATATCTTGATCTGTAATCCAAGTACGATGATGATTTAAAAGATGCTCAAAAGAATTTTCTTTTAATTTTGTAAAACAAGTTTCATCACGACAAGTTAAATCGATATCATTAAATAGATGACTATTCATCCATCCTTCTAAAACAAACCAACCACCAAGATTAATTCCCTTCATTATAAGTACTCCTTATGATATAAATATCTTTAAATGAGAAAACATCAAATCTATTGATCTGACGTCTTGTTTTCACTCATTTATTTTTCTCGTATTTTAGTTGAACCACGCACAACTAATTTTGATTCAACAGTTTGTGAATCTGTTGTAATTTTATTAGCAAGTATATCTTCCATAATTAATTGAGCTGCAATCTCACCTTTTTTAGAAATGAATTGTCGCATTGTCGTTAAACCTGGAGAAACAAAAGATGCCGCTTGAATATCATCAAATCCGACGATTGATATCTCATCAGGTATTTTATGGTTAGCATCTTGAAATGCCTTCATCATGCCCAATGCTACAATATCCGCATCAACAACAAGCGCTGTTAATTTTATTTTTTCTTCCATAAGTTTTTCTGCTAACTTGACGCCGCCTTCAAAAGTAGTGAGGGTTTCAAAAACACAATCACTATTAATTTTTAAATTTGATTCTAGCATCGCTTTACCAAAACCTAAATAACGATTATTATGTATAGGTGAGTTCGTAATTGATCCACCAACAAAACCTATTCTTTCATGATTTAATTCAATAAGATGTTTCGTTGCCAAATATGATCCTCGTGCATCATCTGTATTAATGGAATGGAAATCATTTGAATAAGATTCATAAACATCGGTCAGTACAGTAGGAATTTGTAACTTTTTAACTTCTTCATAAATATCAGTAGGATATGACCCTAGTAAAATAATGCCATCTAATCCTCTACTTTTAATCCAGTTATTATATTTACCTTTAACCTGAATCCCAGACAATAAAATATCATAACCATAACTTGAAATAACTTTATGGATTTCTCCTAAATATTCAGCAAAAAAAGGGTTGGTTTCTAAAAGTGTTCCTGTTGTGTCAGACGGTGCTATAAGTGGTAATGTCACACCTATTAGTTTAGTTTGACCATTAAGCAAAGATCGTGCATTCATGTTTGGAATAAAATCAAGATCTTCCATGATTTTTTTCACACGTTCTTTAGTTTTTTCAGAAACTTTATTTACATCATTAATAACATAAGAAACAGTTGCTTTTGACACACCTGCTAAACGTGCTATTTCAGCAATATTAGTTTTTTTTGTCATTAAAATACCTCACTACTTCTTATTATACACTATATAATTAATAATAAATCTTTGAGATTATCTAATCTATAATCAGCAATTTCACTGTTTTTTGCTTCACTTACAGCAACAGCAATCATTTTTGCATTTTTAGCTGCTTTGATACCTGCCATAGCATCTTCAACAACCATACATGAATTCGGATTTACACCAAGTCTTTCTGCAGCAACTAAAAATACATCAGGTGCAGGTTTAGAATGTTTAATGTCATTGCCATCAGCAATCACATCAAACATATCAATTAATCCGATTCGTCTTAAAATAGGTTTAGCATTCTTAGATGATGATCCAATAGCTATAAATATGCCTTTACTTTTTAAACCTTTAAGTGTTTCAACAACATTTGGTAAAATATCTTTTTGATCTAATTGTTTTAATAACTCAACATATATATCATTTTTATTTGTAGCTAAGTTAATTTTTTCATCTTCAGAATATGTTTTTGAAGCATATCCCAAAATAATATTAAGCGAGTCCATTCTAGAAACACCTCTTAATTTGTGATTAATGATCTTATCAAAATATATGTTTTCATCATCAGCTATTTTTTTCCAAGATTGATAATGAAGTTCATCTGTACTAACAATGACGCCATCTAAATCAAATATTACTGCTTTAATCATGTTTTATCTCCTGTATATCATATGTGAAATGATCCACATATATTTCATATTGTTTCAATTCATGTTTTATTCTAAATTTTATTGATTTGATATTTTTGGGTAATTTAGAATTTATGCTAATTACGTTTTGATCGTCAATCATTAAGCCTGAAAATCCGTAGATAGCGGTCATATATGCACCACCAGATGCTGCCGGATGTGTTCCACCTATATAAATATCACCTGCATATTCCTTAGATTGACCTGTTAAATCAACTGAAGCTGATTTCATAAATAATGGATAAGCATATTCAGGTTTATCAATTAAACATGCTATTAATGCATACATGCTTGCTGATAATGAAGACCCATGTTCTGTCTTAGGTTCGTAGTATTCAAAATTATTGACTAAAACTGAAATATCATAATTTTCTTTAAATAAATATAGCATCGCGATAACATCAGCTTGTTTTATAATTTTAGTATCTCCAGCTAAGCCATGCCC
>JBAYAP010000129.1:0-4007 GCA_041669715.1 Acholeplasmataceae bacterium | reverse complement strand
TCCTATTTGTAAACGTGTACGATTGATATCAAGTCTTTCCGCATCTGCAAATACAACTGCAATCGCAATACCTTCTTGTTGATTAATCATTGTTTGAACATCTGGAATTACCGTAAATGGAATAAAGACCTCGCCTGCCCATCCATCATCTGTAATCACAAAAGATACTTCAACTAAATTTTTATTTTCTATAATACTTGTACTTGTTCTACTTTGTGCAAACCAGAACTGTGATGACCATGACTCTGCTAATGCGAGTTGGAATACATCTGATTCTTCTTTATAAAGCATAAAATCGGCATTTGGACTATCCAAATAAGTTGATAAGAATATTTCTATGACATCACCAATCCAAAAATCATTAATTGTTTTAAACTCTAATGTGTCATCAAATATATCAAATGCAAAGTAAATGCCCGTTTCACTATGTGAAATTTTTGCCATATTTACATGGAATACATCATAATATGTTGTTTCTGATATTTCATCACCAGTAGCTAATGAAGAACCATCAATGATAATATCTGTGCCTTTACCATCCCATTCACTAACATCACCATCAATAATAATATCGCTATCTAAAATTGATGATACATAATATGTTTGAACTTCACCATCACTTGTTTGATAGTTTAAATTTGTGTTACCTTCTAATAGAATTGAATCTGTTTTTGTAAGACCTGCTGGAATAATACCTGAGTATGTTAAAGAACCCAAAGTGTAATAATTGTAATTGTTAATAATTGAAATACCTTCAACATTGACAAGTTCCATCGCGGCTTCTGTTAAATTTGAACTATAAACTCTTGCTGTATTATAGAATAAGTTTTCTTCGACAAACACTGAATCACCACCAACACCTCTTAATGAAATACCTGTGTTCGCAGTATTAGCAATAAAATTATTATAAATGCTTATATTTGAAATAGTGCCTGAAGGTGCTACATTCCCACCTTCTGCAATTGCAAATACAGAGATATCGCCTCGTAAAGCTTCATTTAATAAATATCCATTATTGATAAACTTATTATTTTGAATTGTAATATTGTCTGGCATCGTAGCTTCATTAAATATATCGAGTGATGAAGCCACTTGAATAGAGCCATGCCCAATATTTTCAAATGTATTATTTTCAATAATCGCTTCTCTTACTTGAACCAAAATTCCACGATTACGTTTATTTCTTACAATATTATTTTTAAATAGTAATTTTGCTGAAAAAGAAACATTGGTTGCAACTGCATCTGTCCAATCAACAGTTCCTGACAAACGTTCAGCAACTTTGATGATCATAGTTGACGTATTGCCTGATACTTCTTCAACAGTTAATGATGCTCTTAAATCAAAATCTGATGAGCCATATATTTGAATAATATCGCCAACTTCTGGCATTGGAATAGATGACGTTTTCTTTGATAGTGTAATTGTTCTACTTACAGCATCTACACTTGAAAGCGAATAATAATACCCACTTTTAATATTTAATGCATCATCATGTGTATTTTCAATGATACTGTTTGTAATTTCCACTTTACCAGTTGAATTTGCAATATGCATGCCATCAGCTGTCGTCGTCATTAAGCGATCATCTTTTAATACAATTTCAAAATTATTTATAAATAAATTGTTAACATAATTTGCAGTTAAGCCCATGCCTGGTGCAGTATAAATACCACTGCTTTCAAAAATAATATCATTTGAATTGTTAACTGTAATGCCATTATTACCATACATTGCAAATCCTAAAGCAACTCTATCGTTAATTCTAGGAGTTTCAAATGAAGAACGATAACTTTCGGTAAATTCAACAATAATTTGATCAAGTTCTGTACCATCATTTTCAATCAGTTCAACTGATTTAAAAAAACCTTGGGAATAAATTAAAACATTGCCACCTTCTTTAGGTCCTCCAGTAAACATGTTATATTCGATAAATGAATAAAGTGTTTCTGCAAGTTCAGGTACATCTTTATAATGTTTAACAGTTTCATGCATAGATGCTGGTATATCCATTGTCATTGTTAAATTATCAGTATCATAAGATTTAATAATTCCTGTAAGTGTTGGTGAATATTTATAATCTATTTTTACATTATTGATTTGAATATTTGATGATTCATCAATCAATAATCCACCTTTCCACACTGATGGCACATCAATCATTAAAACTGTTTGATCACCACCTACAATGTGCAAATTATCAAATCCTTGTAAAGTAAGTGAATAATTTTCAACTGCTGTTGTTGATTGCCCAGCAATAATATTAATCTCACGATTTGGTAATTTGATTTTTACTGGTGTGTCAGATTGTTCATTAATTAATTTTGCTTGTGTTATTACATAATCCCAAGTTGCTGTATCATCTAGTGATTGGCTACTTTTTAGAGATTCAAAATCAAAAACAGCATTACTTTCATATTGAGTATCTGAAATTGTTTCATAAATCACTGTCTTCTCATCTTCATTAACACCTACATTGGCTACATCGTTAAGGCCATATGTTGTTTCTAGTTCATTATTTGTATATGGCGTTGAAAGTAAGGATTGAACCAAATCAGAAATACTCATTTCTGGTTCAGTTTCAGCTACCCATAAAATATATAGGGTTGTATCTTCTACAATCGTATCCGTTGTAAAATTCCATTTTGATAAAAATGTACTTTCTGTATACCATCCATTACTAATAAAACCTTCTTTAGTAGAATCAGGTTCATTAATTAACGTCCCTGAATCAACAACAACTGATTCAACAGCAGTCCCACCATTCGTTACAAAATCAACTTGATATGTGATTACTTCTCCTCGATCACATCCAACTAATACAAAAAGTAAATTTATAAATAGTAATGTTGTTATCAGTTTTTTCATATATCCACCTCTACTCATTTTCTTTATTACGATTTAAATTATTACTTGTTATCGTATTTACATCATCTGTTGCATATAAGAACATAAAATATGCTTTATCATTTGTCATATAAATTAAATTATCTGTAATTGTCGTATCAATACATGTTTTTATATATATCGCATTATTTTTTCCACTATCACCACTAACATTTATCGCAACATCTTGGAATAAATTATTTGTAATGGTAACATCTCCGGTACCTAACAAATATATTGCCCGATACGCACTATGATAAAAATAATTATTTGAAATAGTAATTTGTTTAATTGTATTGCTTACAATTTCGCCACCATATCTAAATACCGAAATATCGCCATTTAAACCGCTTGCTTGATTATTATTAATAAATTTACAGTTTTGAATAGTTATATTTTGTGGCACAATAGCTTCGGCAAATACATCAAATGCCGCATGCACCATAATGGGCCCGTGGATAATATTATAAAATGCTGAATTAATAATTCTAGAATCACGAACTTGAACTAAAATACCACGATTTCTTTTATTTCTAAAAATTGAATTTTCAATAGATACTTTAGGAACTCTTGAAATATTTCCAACAAGATCACCTTGATTAACAAGCCCCGTTGATAAGTTTTCATTTAATGTAATTTCATAAGTTGTTCCATATGCTTCTACAGCTGTTACTGTTCGAATAGCTTTAGAAGAAAATGTATTATCTTCGAAAAATTCAAGTTGATCTCCAACATTAATTGGAATTCTTACTTCTGTTGTTGTCATGTTTAACGTTACTTTGTTTCTTAACACAGAATCAACTTTAAAATAAAACGTTTTAATATTAATTGAATCATCATGTGAATATTCAAATATAGAATTAGAAACAATAATATCACCAACAGTATCTGCAGCATGAAGTCCATCAGCAGTCGCTGTCATTAATCTTTTAGAACCTGGTTTCAACATAAGGTTTGTTCTATTAAAATATAAATTTTCACTTGATTCACTTCTAATTGCCATACCAGGTGTAGTATAAATATTAACTGTTTCCATATAAAAGTTTTTAGTTTCTTTAATTAAAAACCCTTCATATTCATACATTGTAAATCCTACAGAAACAACTTTACCAATTTCTGGT
>JBAYAP010000128.1:0-4012 GCA_041669715.1 Acholeplasmataceae bacterium | reverse complement strand
TGTAACGTTACCAATCACTTATCTAAAAAAGATTTCATAGATACTTTAACTTTTAAACATAAAAAATTTTTATATCCAGCCTTAGATGCTTTTAGTTCTAATCAAATTATCTCTTTTTTTAATATGCATGATTTAGAACTTGTCTTAGAAGATAATTTTAAATATTTTCCTAAAACTGAAAAAAGCTTAAGTGTATTAGAGGCTTTACTAAAAGATCTAAATCAACAACATATTATCTATAGTCAAGGTGTTAAAGAAATTCATCAAGAACTTAATCATTTTAAACTTGTTACAAAAGATCAAATATACTTAGCAAAAAATGTGATTGTGTCTACAGGGTCCAATAGTTATCCATCAACTGGCAGTAGCGGTGACGGTCTAAACTTTGCCAAACATTTAGGTATTCCATATATTGATTTTACACCAGCAGAAACACATGTCTATGCCAATCAAATTTCAACTAATTTCAAAGAGCTTCAAGGTGTTTCATTAAGCCAAGGAAAAGTTACAATCAAAAACCTTAAAATCTCCTATCAAGGCGATTTACTATTTACACACTTTGGATTGAGTGGTCCTGTTATTATGCATTTATCTGAATTTATTGATCAAGACATCAGACAATCAAAATCTTCTATTATAGAATTCTCGTTTGTTGACATTTCTTATGATGAACTTATTAATATTTTTAAATCAAATCCCAAAGTGTTATTACATAAAATATTAGAAAACTATACAACCAAACGTATTGTTGATACCTTATTAACATACCTACATATAGAGTCAAAAAAAATCGCGGAAATAAGTAAAAAAGATTTAATCCTTATCTCGCAAACATTTACATCATTTCAAGTCACAATTGACCGTGTTGAAGACAAAGAAAAATCTTATGTGAATAAAGGTGGTATTGATACTAAAGCACTTGATCCTAAGTCTATGGAAGTAAAAAACATCAAAAGGTTATATTTCATTGGTGAGACCACAGACTTACATGGACCCATTGGTGGGTATAATATTACGATTGCCTTATCTACTGGTTACTTAGCATCAAACCATATTATCCAAAATACCAAAATTATATAGAAACATTATAATACTACATTTTGTTAAAATATGATAAAATATAAAGTGATAAAAGCAAAGTTAGAGTAATCTAGTGACGCAAAGCTAAAGGGTCTAATTTTAAGACAGCCAGTTACCAACAGTTTTTTTGTTGGTATTTTTATTAGGTGAGAGCATATGTATAAAAAAATATTAAAAAGAAAATTCATCGTTTTACCTTTACTAACCCTATTAGTGATTAGTAATTTTACGCTTGCTTTTGCTTATTGGGCTTCATCAGTTTCTGGTGATACTGAAAATTCAGATGCTTCTTTAACCATAGGTGATTGGATTAACGGTTCTCCTATTTAGACTACTGATGAATTTATTGAAATGATTACAACAGATAATAATACAAACACCTATACACTTATGACTGACTTAGACTTTAATAATGTTACACCATCAACATGGACAGATACAAAAGATATTACATTTAAAGGTACTTTCTATGGTGGGAGTAGAACTGTATCAAATATTGACTTAACAGACTATCGTGGCATATTTGGTGTCTTAGATAGTGCTATTATTCAAGATCTTATATTAGAAAACGTAAATATTGATTACACATCAACCTCATTATATACAACGGGTATTTTAGCCGGACGTTTACAAGGCACCAATAACTTCATAGAAAATATTACAATTAGAAATTCAAGTATTACTAATGATAATGTTTTAGCTGGTGGTCTCATTGGATTTGCCTCTCCTGCAAGTGGTACAGGCTCTGCAGTTATTAAAAATATCAATATTGAAAACACTATAGTTAGTGGAGGCTATTCAAATTCCTCTTATGGTAACGGTGGTTTAATCTCAACTGTAAACAATTTTGACTTAACCTTAGAAGATATCAATATTGAAGCCGATGTCACAAGTACTACTAATAGTAATGTTGGTGGTATCATTGGTTCACTCCTAGGTTCTACAGTGGTATCTATTGATGGTGCAAACATTAATAACTCTAACTTAACTATTCAAGGCAGTGGTACCACACTTGGCGCTGGTGGTGCTATTGGTTATATGATCAATAGTGGTCATAGTTTATCAAACATAAATATATCAGATACAACAATTTCAAGTGCTTCTCAATCAGGTGGACTTATTGGATATGCAAACAGTTCATCTTCAACATTAGATCTTGATTTTATTGATGTTTCAAATACGACCATATCATCATCTATATCAGACGTTTCTTCTGGTGCAGGTGGTATCTTTGGTGTTCTTAATGGATATACAGTTGATATGACAAATATAGATGTATCTGCTAATATTACATCTTCTAGTAACGCAAATGCTGGAGGTTTAGCAGCTGTTGTTACATCAACATCTGTCATTAACTTAAATGAATCAAATATTGAAGATACAGAAATTACAATTAATGGTACAGGCACTACTCTTGGTGCTGGTGGTGCAATTGGTTTATTAAATGGTACAAATCATACATTTGAAAATGTTGATGTATCAAATACAACAATCACAAGTGCTTCCCAATCAGGTGGACTTATTGGATATGCCAATAGTTCATCATCAAGTGTTTCATTAGATACAATTAATATTGCGGATTCAACTGTTACAAGTTCTATATCAAATACTTCTTCTGGTGCTGGTGGTGTATTTGGTGTTATTAATGGATACACTGTAACTGCAATCAATTCCAACATTTCAGCAAACGTTACTGCATCAAGTAATGCGAATGCAGGTGGTTTTACTGCATATGTGACTTCAACTTCTACTCTAAATTTAGAAACCATTATTATTGAACAAAGCACAATTTTAATTTCAGGTACAACAACAACTTTAGGAGCCGGTGGCTTTATCGGTTTACTTAACGGTAGTAGTCATACCTTTACCGATATTGAAGTTATTGATACAAACGTCACAAGTGTTGCCTTATCTGGTGGTGTCATTGGTTATGCCAATCAAACATCAGGCACATTAACAATTAATGGTATTGATGTTCAAGGTTCAACAATCTCTAGTTCACTATCTAATATAGCAGCCGGTGTAGGTGGTGTTATCGCATCCCTTAATGGCTATACACTTAATCTATCAAATGCTTATATATCTTCTGATATCACAATGACTGGCGATAGTAGTGCTGGTGGTATTATTGGTTATGTAAGTAGTACTGGCATCATGAATTTTAATACAATTACTGTTGATCAAACTATAATAACATCATCTGGTTCAAATTCATCAGTTGGTGCCGGTGGACTCATTGGACTTCTTCTAGGTAGTAGTCATCAATTATCTTATATTCGTGTTTTAGATTCATCAATTTCAAACCAATCAAATTCCGGTGGTATAATCGGACGATCTGAACAAAAAACTTCAACAGTTACAATTAGTAATGTTTCCGTCACTGGTTCTACAATTTATTCAAATTCAACAAGCGGAACTGAAGGTGCCGGTGGTATTGTTGGTCGAACAAGATATCATACTTATATTATTAGTGATGTCTATATTGAATCAGATATCACAGCAAACAGATCAAATGCAGCAGGTATTGTTGGTTTTGCAAGATATGTTAATTTAACAGTTAGTCGTGCAGTTGTTTATTCAAACTTAATCGTATCTAACGCTGGCACAACAACAAACCGTGGTGCCGCAGGTATTATCGGTCGTAACAGAGATAGTTCAGGAAGCAGTATTACTGATTTCTTCTTCACTGGCTATTTACAAGCAAGAGTATCTGGTAGCACTACTTATGTAGGTATCTTAAAAGTCATCGATGATGATTTAACATATACAAATGTTCGATCTGCAGAAATCACTTATTATTTATCATCAAATGCTAATACACTTGTTACAAGTTCAACACTATACAGTCAAATGCTTGGACAAAATCCAACTTATACATCAACTTATACACAATTAAGATCAAATTTAACTGCATCTTATTGGACAACAAATT
>JBAYAP010000127.1:0-4022 GCA_041669715.1 Acholeplasmataceae bacterium | reverse complement strand
TGTATGATTCGATAATGCGAACATCAGCAGGCATATAATCACCAGCATCTAAAATGATGATATCGCCAACGCAAACTTCTTTAACATCAATGAGTTGTTCAATCCCATCTCTTAATACTTTTGTTTGAGGAGATGCCATAGCTTTAATGGATTCAAGTGCTTTTTCAGCTTTTGATTCTTGAAATAATCCTAAAAAAGCATTCATTAAAATAATTGCTAGTATTAAAAATCCTTCAGCAGTGTCATGGGTTAAAAATGATACAATTGATGCAAAAAATAGCACATAAATCATAAAATCATTAACTTGATCGAAAAATTTATAGATTAATGGTCGTTTCTTTTGACTGATAAGTTCGTTAGAACCATAAGCAGTTTTAAGTTCTAGAATTTGTTTAGATGTTAAACCTGTTAGGGTATTTGATTGCAAATCATCAATAATTTCTTTACTATTAATTTGATAGAATGGTTTTGAGAACATAAGGCCTCCATGTAGATAATTTATTTGTTTTTATTGTAAGTTCTATGTAAAAAATCACATAATTAATCTATATATTCATATAAAAATACATATTTCAAATTCATATAATCAATTTGTAGAAATAGATTATAAGTAAAACGCTTTTATTCTTAAATTTGGTTTACTATGCATTAAATAAATTGACTATAGATAATTGGTGCGGTATAATCACTATGTTGTTAATCACTTTTATAGATTGACAATTTTCCTTCGCTCTCACGCTTCATTCCCCCCCAAGGCGTGAGAGCTCTTTTTTTTTGTAAAAATACAAATATATACTATATTTACTAAATTAATTTAATGTATTATTGGTTGTAATTAATAGTATTATAGATTTAAAATATATAACAATTTTTTATCATAGATAAAAGATATATGGCAACATAATTATTATATCATAGACAAATCTAATATAGCATTGGTCATAAGTAAATCATATGTTTTTGATTATTTTAAAAAAGTTGTATAATTGAAATACACCATTTTTTAGGAGATGATATCTAATGGCTGAATTAATTGATAAAAGTGAACATTATCAAATCATTAAAGATAAATTTTTAGAACGCGGTGTTGCTTTAACGGATATTGCAGAAATCGCATATGATTTACAAAAAAAACATATTCCTGGACTTACCATGGATTTGTGTTTAGAACATGTTAATAAAGTCATGATGAAAAGAGAAGTACAACATGCAGCACTTACAGGATTGGAATTAGATATGCTTGCTGAAAAGCATATGTTATCTGAACCACTTCAATCAATGTTACTTAATGATTATAGTTTGTATGGTGTTGATGAAATCATGGCATTATCAATTGTTAATGTTTATGGATCTATTGGATTTACTAATTTTGGCTATGTTGATAAAGTTAAACAAGGTATTATTAAAAAATTAGATGAACAAGGTAAAGAAAAAAACCAATGTAATACATTTTTAGATGATATTGTTGGTGCAATTGCTGCAGCTGCAGCAAGTTCACTTGCTCATCGTTTTGCATAATAAAAGTTCTTATTGTTTTAATGTGATAAGATTTAAATGAGGTGAAATATATGGATAAAGATTCTTTAAAGAAAAAATTAACACCTTTGCAATATCAAGTAACTCAAGAAAATGGAACAGAAGCCCCATATCGTAATGAATTTTGGGATGCACATGAAGAAGGTATTTATGTTGATATTGTTTCTGGTGAACCGTTATTTTCAAGTAACGATAAATTTGATAGTCATTGCGGTTGGCCAAGTTTTTCTAAGTCAATAGAAAAAGTCGAAACCAAAATTGATAAAAGTCATGGTATGCATCGAACTGAAGTAAGAAGTAAAGAAGCAAATAGTCATTTAGGCCACTTATTTACAGATGGGCCTGTTGAATTAGGTGGTTATCGATATTGTATTAATTCAGCAGCACTAAGATTTATACCTAAAAAGGATTTAGAAAAAGAAGGATATGGAAAATACTTAAGTTTATTTAAATAAATATTAAAAGGAGCTTTTAAGCTCTTTTTTGTTATTATTTATTGAAAAATTACATTTAAAATGTTTAAGTCATGATATACTAGATTTAATAAATTAACATAGGGAGAATATATGAAATTAGATTACAAGAAGGTATTTTATGTTGGTTTGGCATTTTTTATTATCACTATTTTTTGGCAAACATATGATAATATAATCGCTAAAATTATGATTGATAAGTTTGGGTTAAATCAAACTTGGTCTGGTGTGATTATGGCGCTTGATAATGTATTAGCATTATTTATGCTTCCATTGTTTGGAGCTATATCTGATCGTTCACATTCTAAAAAAGGCAGAAGAACACCGTTTATTATTGTTGGTACAGTAATTGCGGCATTTGCATTTATGGGATTATCTTATATGGATAGTGTTCAAACAAGTCGTATTGAACAAACTGAAATTATAGGATTATATACTGAATACAAAGATAGTGATGAAAGACGATTAGAAGTATTTTGGGCTGATCTTCTTGATGATATGCAAGATGAAAGACAACAAAAATTAGATGACAATCTTATTACAGATGCTCAATATGCAAAATGGGTGACTAATTCTTATGATCAAATTAATGATATTTTAGTTAACAATACAACAACTGAATTAACTGTTAGTAATCTTGCATATTTAAGTGATTATTATCAAACATATTTATCTACATTAGCATGGGAAGAAACTGTATCAAATCCTTCTAATTTTATTATTTTTGTTGCAGTGTTATTTATTGCATTAGTTGCGATGTCTATTTTTAGATCTCCTGCAGTAAGCTTAATGCCGGATGTGACAATTAAGCCACTTAGAAGTAAAGCAAACGCTGTTATTAATTTAATGGGTGCTGCAGCAGGAACAACCGCACTTATATTATTAACCGTTTTAAAATTATCGGGGAAATCCTATGTTGATTATACGTTAGCATTTGTAATTGTTGGTATTATTATGTTATTGGTGTTAGGTATATTTTTATGGAAGGTTAAAGAACCTAAATTTGTAGCAGAAAAAGTAGCATTAGAAAAAGAATTAGGTTTAGAAGAAGATGAAAGTGATACACACGATATGCATCAACTTCCTCGAGATAAAAAGATTTCTTTAATTTTAATTTTATTATCTGTATTCCTTTGGTTTATGGGTTATAATGCTGTAATTTCTAAGGTATCTGATTATGTACCTCATGTATTACAATTATCATCATTTACACTACCTTTATTAGTAGCAAATGTAACAGCAATTATTACTTTTATTCCAATTGGTATTATGTCTACTAAAATAGGTCGTAAAAAATCAATTTTAATTGGTATAGTCTTATTAACTATTTGTTTTGGGGCTGCTTCATTTGTTAATGAAGATACTGGTTGGATCATGTATATTATTTTTGGAATCACAGGTATTGCATGGGCAACGATTAATGTTAACTCATATCCAATGGTTGTTGAACTTGCAAAAGGCTCAAATGTTGGAAAATACACTGGTTATTATTATGCATTCTCAATGGGTGCACAAATATTAACACCAATCCTATCAGGTATATTTATGGATTATGTATTTAAAACAAGACTTATATTATTCCCATATGCAGCAATATTTGTTGCAGCAAGTTTTATTACTATGGTATTAACTAAACATGGCGATGCCGTACAGATTGAGAAAAAAAGTATTTTAGAAAATTTTGATGTTGATATGGATTAAATAAAAAAAAGGACTCAAATTGAGTCCTTATTTTTTCGGAATAAAATATTCAAATACAATGTTGTGATATCTCGATTTTACAAAATCAAATTGTGCTTGATTTCTTGCTACATAACTGATAATTGTTAAGCCTTTTTGTTTTGCTTTATCAATATATTTGTTTGGCATATCCTGTACGCCATAACTTATGAAATCTGGCTTTGTGAAGCGATTAAAAAACATTGTTTTCATTATGCGCTTTGTGAGTGGATTCATCTTTTTATTATTTTTAAAGTATTCAGTAATTTGACCTCGAATAATTTCTGGATGATG
>JBAYAP010000126.1:0-4053 GCA_041669715.1 Acholeplasmataceae bacterium | reverse complement strand
TTATGATGATTTATGGCAAAAAATTAAAAACGATCTGGAGCATATTTTCTCCGAAGAAACATATACTGATGTATTTGAACCTTTAAAAGAAACATTAAAGTATTCAAACAATCATGTTTATGTACTTGTTCCTAACGATTTCATAAAAAACAGAATAAATCGATTTTATTTATCAAAAATTAATGAATTGGCAGCCAAATATCATGGCACACCTATTCGCTTTAAATTTGTAATTGAGTCTGAACTTGTTCCAGAAGAAACACTTATCAGTCCTGAACGTAATCTTAGTTTAAAATATCGTCCTGGAAATTTGAATGCAACTTACACTTTTGATAATTTTGTCGTTGGTAAAAGTAATAATTTCGCATTTAGAATGGCAATGAAAGTTGCTGATCAACCAGGTACAGTTGCAAATCCACTTTATATCTTTGGTGATGTAGGACTTGGTAAGACCCATTTAATGCAAGCTATTGGAAATTATATCCTAGATAACGATGTTACCAAGAAAATTATGTACATCAAAGCTGATGGTTTTATTGAAGATTTTGCAAATCTATTAAAAAGAGAAAAAATGGATGATTTTAATTCAAAATATCGCGATTTAGATATACTTTTAGTTGATGATATTCAAATTCTTGGTGGTGCAACAAAAACACAAATGGAATTCTTTAAATTATTCGATTATCTATATCATCAAAATAAGCAAATTGTCATTACCAGTGATAAACCGGCATCAGCTTTAAAAAATATTATGTCACGATTAACAACTAGATTTGAAGTTGGATTAACTGTTGATATTCAAGTTCCAGATTTAGAACATAGAATTGAAATTTTAAAAAGAAAACTTTTAACAGAATCTTCTGATATTCATGATATTCCAAACGAAGTTTTAGAATTTATTGCATCATCATTTGTAACAAATATTAGAGAATTAGAAGGCGCATTAAAACGTGTATTATTCTATTGTTTAACGAATAATTTAGATTTGACTTTAGATGCCGCTAATGAGGCACTAGAGCCATTATTAAAGACAAAAAACAAGAGTGATTCTTTAAATGAAAACAACTATGATCGCATCCAATCTATCGTTAGTGATTTTTATGGTATTACCTTAGATGATCTTATTGGTAAGAAAAGACATTCAAAATATATATTGCCTAGACATATTGCTATGTATATCATAAAAACTAAATATAATATACCTTATAAAACTATAGGTATGCTGTTTGGTAATCGTGATCATTCTACTGTTTTAGCAGCTTGTGAAAAAATAGAAAACGAGTTAAAACAAGATTCTGCATTACGTTTAGCTGTCGAAAATCTCAATAAAAAAATAGATCATTTCAACAAAAAATAATGTTTATAATTTGTGGAAAATATGGTATAATTATAGGTGAACAAAGCCTTTATGTTAGTTTCCCACTAACCCACAGACACTAACAACAATAATTAATAATAAAATAATAAATTAAAAGGAGCGCATTATGATTTTCAGTATTGAAAGAGACACCTTATTAAATCATTTACTTAATGTACAAAAAGGATTACCAAATAAAACACCTCTACCTATTTTATATGCAATTAAATTTGAAGTTCATGAAGATCACATGATTTTAACTTCAAGTAATACAGATGTTGCAATTCAGGTGTTTATTGAAGAAGATAATCTAAAAATTAAGCAAACTGGTAAAGTTGCTATTCCGGGCCGTTATTTAATTGATATTATGCGTAAAATTACATCAAACATTGTTGAATTTGCCTTAATTGAAGATAAAATTATTGTCATAAAAGCTGATCGCTCAGAATTTAAATTACGTCTAATGGATGTAGAAGATTATCCAGAAGTTGATTTTTTAGATTTAGATGATCCAGTTATTTTAGATAGCCAATTATTAAAAGATGTGATTCGCGAAACAAATTTTGCAACTGCAAATAGTGAAAAACGTCCTATTTTAACAGGAGTTAATTTTAAATATCATGATGATAGATTATATTGTGTTGCAACTGATAGCTATAGATTGAGTCAAAAAAACGTTAAATTAAGAACACATAGCAAAAATTTTGATATTGTTATTCCTAATAAAAGTTTGGAAGAATTAAGTAAAATTCTAGATAGTTATTCTGACGATGTAGAATTATATATTAATCCAAATAAAGTATTATTTAAAATGAAAAATATTTTATTTCAAACAAGATTATTAGAAGGTAATTATCCTGACACATTAAGAATTATTCCTAAAGAATTTCCAGTTGAAATTCCTTTTAATAAAGAAGAATTACTTAAGAGTGTTGAACGTGTTTCATTATTATCACCAAAAGATCGTGAAACAAATTATAATATTATTAAATTAAGTTTAAGAGAAGATCATATTGTTGAAATGAGTTCAACGAATCATGAAATTGGGGATGCATTAGAAGAAATCATTCCATCAGGAGATGCTATTGGACCTGTAATTAAAATTGCATTTAGTTCTAAATATTTAGTGGATGCACTTAAGTCTTTTAACTCAAATGAAGTTATTATTTCATTTGCTGGTGAAGTAAAACCATTCATAATAAAGGGTAATTTAGATCTAGATTTATTACATTTAATTTTACCTGTAAGAATCGATTAAAAACTAAATATTAAAATAATAAAGCCGAAATTTTAGATTTCAGGCTTTTTTTATTTATAAGAGACTAAAAACTATTTATAACCCTAAAAAAACGCTAAAAACACTACATTTTTCGTTTATATTATGATATAATATAAAGTAGATAAGGGTGAATAATACATGAAAGAATTCAAAATAAACGCTGATTTTATAACTTTAGGTCAATTATTAAAAACTGAAGCATTCATCGGATCAGGTGGACAAGCTAAGTTTTTTTTATGGGAAAATAACGTTTTGGTAAACGACGAAAGACGCACAGAACGTGGTAAAAAATTGTGCGATGGTGATATTGTGAAAATCGAAGATACTACCTATCATATAGTTTATGATTCAAAAAATTAAACTTAAAAATTTTCGAAATCATGAAAATTATGAACTTAATATTGCACAACCGTTTGTTTATTTTTATGGTGAAAACGGAAGCGGGAAAACAAGCATCTTAGAAAGTATATATTTTTGTGCAACAACAAAATCTTTTAGAACATCTGATGAAAAACAAGTGATTCAAAAAGATAAACCATTTGCTCAAGTTAAAATCGAAGCACAAAAACATCAATATGAAATTACGATTTCCAAAAATGGTAAAAGATCTTTTATTGATGGTGTAGAAAAAAGAAAACTTAGTGAATTTGTTGGACATTTAAGTGTTGTTTTATTTTCACCAAATGATCTTGATTTAATTGGTGGATCACCTAATAATAGGCGACAATTTATGGATTTGGAAATGTTACAAATATATAAACAATATTTAATAACACTTAATCAATATAAAAAGATTTTAAAACAACGAAACAGTTTATTAAAAAAAATAAAAATTGATGATGATTATACTTTTTTAAATATATTAGGTGAACAACTATATACAGTCGGCATAGAACTTATTCAACAACGCAGTGTATTTATTGAAGAAATTAATCAATATTTACAAGATGTATATAAAAAGTTTAGTTTACACCAAATAAAAATTGTTTATATGCCAGACGTTGATGAAAAACAATTTAAAAAACATCTTGAAAAACAACAAAGACAAGATATTTTATATCAAGCAACACTCGCAGGCCCCCACAAAGACGACTTTTTCTTTGATTTTAATGGTTTTGATGCAAAAAACTATGCATCACAGGGGGAACAAAGACTAATCGTTATATCGCTAAAATTAGCGTTATTAGCGTGGATAGAAAATAAAACAAATCGGCAAGTTATTTTATGTTTAGATGATGTGTTAAGTGAATTAGATTTAGATAAACAAAAAATCTTAATTGATAATTTACCAAAACAGCATCAAATATTAATGAATAGCACGATACCAATAGAAAATAGTCAAATTCAAAGTATTGAACTCAAAAAGGAGATAGCATATGTCAAATTATGATGCAGCAAACATTCAAATATTAGAAGG
>JBAYAP010000125.1:0-4066 GCA_041669715.1 Acholeplasmataceae bacterium | reverse complement strand
TGGGATGTTTAATCAAGATGAAAGAAGAAGTGAAGAAAGATATACAAAAAAACTTCAAGAATCTATTAGTTATCGTCAAATTATAGATAACGTGGTATCAAATAGCACTAAAGTTGTAAATTACGTTTTAATATATAAGCCGGAATATAATGATGATACTAAAAAAAATATGATTGAAAATATAGAATATAATAAAAATGAAATAAACAAGTTAGTTGTATTTTTAAGGCAGCACATATTAAATGAAGATCAAAGCGATGCAAAAAAACAATTAGAATTAATTGCTAATTTTGGATAAATATAATTGTTTTATGTTATTATATATATATTAATATTTGAATATCAAAATATTTGAAGGAGAAAGTATATATATGAATAAAATTGGCTTAGTTGTTTGTGGAAATAGTGGCGTTGACTACATGAAGTTGGATTACCCTGTTAAACTTATTAGATCTACGTTAAATTTAGATGGTGTTGAATATGAAGATTTTGTAGATATTACTGCTGAAAAGTTTTATGATACTATCGTTCATAATCCGGATATTGATGTTTCAACATCACAAACTTCTACTGGTAAAATTACAGAAATCTATGAAGAACTAAAAACAGAGGGATATAAAGATGTCATTGTTGTTGTAGTTTCTTCTAAACTAAGTGGAACATATCAAGGTGCTTTATTAGCTAAAGATCTTGTTGAAGGGTTAAATGTATATGTTATAGATTCTAGAAGTGTTTCCTATGGGGAAGCATATATGATAATAAAAGCAATTGAAATGATCAAAGATAATAAAACAGCATTAGAAATTATAGATTATTTAGAACATATAAGGGATCATATAACTATTTATGTTCTTGTTGATACTTTAAAATACTTAGTAAAGAACGGAAGATTATCTGCAACTAATGGGTTTGTGGGAACTTTATTAAAAATTAAACCGATACTAATTGTACAAAAAGATGGTTCTTTAGTTCCATATGAAAAGATTAGAACAACACATAAAGCTCAGCATCGACTTATAGAAATAGTAAATAGTGAAATCAAAGGAAAAGATGTTATAATATTTATATCATATACAAATAATAAAGATAAAGCTAATGAATTAAAGTTAGTTTTATTAGCAAAAAATCCTAATTGCACTATCAATCTCGTCCCTTTAACACCGGTAGTTGGTGCTCATGCTGGTCCTGGTACACTTGCAATAGGATATATAGATTTATAAAAGGTGGGATTTTTGTGGGGCATGCTAAACAACTTATTAATGAACTTTTAGTTGAAGTTTTTAATCAAATATTAAGTATAGAAGCAGATGTTTTAAAAAAGCAGGGTGTAAAATTATCTATGACTGAAGTTCACGTGTTAGAAGCCATAAGAAACACCGAAATACCAACAATGGGTAATATTGCACATCGTTTAAGAGTTACATTAGGAACATTAACAACCTCTGTTAATGTTTTAGTAAAAAAAGAGTATGTTAGAAGATATAGAGATGAAAAGGATAGACGTAAAGTATATTTAGAACTTAATAGTTCAGCTATTAAGGTTCTTTCTATTCATGATTCGTTTCATGAAGATATGCTATCATCAATCATTGATGATTTAAGTATTGATGAAAATGAAGTTTTGGTAAAATCATTAGAAAATATTAGTGATTATTTTAAAAATAAATATTGATTTAATAAGAAAAACAGGTGTTTTGCTTTTCTTTTTTCAAGTTGTTATATAATTTTTTGTGTGTTATAATTTTTTTGTAATTTATAAATAAAAGAATGAGGTGTTGTTTATGAATCAATATATTTATGGTGTAGATGTCGGGGGTACATTTATTAAAATAGGTTTATTTTCAAAACAATGTAATATATTGATAGATAAAAAAGAAATTCCAACGCCAAAAAATAATCACAAAAAATCGATATTTGCTGCAATTTTAAGTGAGATTAAAGCATTTAATACAAAACATGATATTTGTATGGACAACATACTTGGTATCGGATTAGCTATTCCTTGTCCTACTAAAAATGGCTATGTTTCACAATGTGCCAATCTTGATTTTTGTGAGTTTGATTTAGTAGAAAATTTTAAAAAAATATTACCTAAACACTTAATAGTTAAAGTAGGAAATGATGCTTCTTTGGCAACACTTGGTGAAAGTAAAAGTTTAGATAAAACATATGAAAGTATTGTTATGTTTACTTTAGGCACTGGTGTTGGAGGTGGTATTATATTAAATTCAAAAATAATAGAAGGAAAAACAGGACTAGGGGGGGAAATCGGTCATATTAAAGTATATGAAACAAATGAAACTTGTGGATGTGGGGCTCATGGGTGTTTAGAACAGATTTGTGGAACTAAAGGAATTTTAAGTTTTGCAAAAAAACAAAAACAAGAATTAGGTTCAATTTTAGAAGAACATTTCACTGTAAAAGATGTTTTTGATGCAGCTAAAAATAATGACCAAGCAAGCATTAATACGGTTAATCGTGTTGCAAAATATCTAGCGAGTGCTGCTGTAAATCTAGCAATTACTATTGAGCCTGAAATATTTATTTTAGGTGGGGGCATATCAAAAGCAGGAAATTATTTTTTAGATAAAATCAAAGAATATTATCAAGCAAATGCAAGATTTAATACAAGGGATATACCTTTTATCCTTGCAAGTACAGGAAATGATGCCGGGATGATTGGAGCCTTTTATTACGTTTCAGAATACTTAACTTAATTAGTTGTGATTGATAAAAATTAAATGATCATTAGTGAATTTGAGTATCAAAAAAATACTTTTTTTGATAGCATAAGTTATGGGAAAGCGGTTATTTTTGACCCAAATAGCAAACATAAATATTTATTAAAAAAACAAACAAATAATTTAATTAATCAGATCCAAAGCGATATATTAGAATATTTTAATACCGTCTATAAAGTTAATTGGGAACAACTAACTAGTCTTTACTCAGATTCAAGTATTGAAGCTGTTCAAAGTCTTTTTTGGGAACCTTATTTTAATAATATTATGGTAAATATTAGGAAAAAGAACAAGATTTCTTTTTTGGAACTCTACGATATGTGTATTGTTAAGGCGAAAGAAAGATTTTCAGGAGATGTTTTTAAAAGTTACATTTCACAAGAAGCCTTTAATCAAGCTGAAAAAATATTATTAGATCATGATGCAAATATTAAAACGTTAATTAAAAGAAGGCTTTTTCAATTTTTAATAAGTCGGTACAAAAAGCCAATTATTGTGATTATTGATGAATTTCATGAAGAATATTTTTATCAGTTATCTGAAGTTGTCAAAGGTATAATTATTCGAAAAGTTGATGATTATAATTTAATTGTTGACTATGCTTATAATTTTCAAATACCAATGGTTAAAACGGATATTGAGATTAAGAAACATGATTTTGTTATAATTGATAACATTAAAGAAGAAGTTTTTATTAATCCAGATAAAAAGACATTTCAATTATATAAGCATACATGTGACAATATAATATTTAGTAAGAATGAAATCGCTAAATATCAAATGAAACAACTTAAATTATATATACCATTAGTAGATACAAGATATTTAAATATTTTGGAAAATGAAAGTTTTTATGCAGGAGTCGGTATATTTAAAACAGAGTATTTTTTTATGACAAGAGGATTATTACCAAGTAACGACGAACTTACAAATATATTTGTTCAATTAATGAATACTTTTAAAAATAGAGAAATAAATGTGAGTATTCCAGATTTTGGCGAAAATAAAAGATTAAATTATTATTTAGAAACAGCAACTTCAATTATAAATATACATGGATATACTATGGTATTTAATATATTTTTTGATTCGCTTTTTGAAGCTATTTTAAAAACAAATAAAAAGATTGCTCTAGTTATTCCTATGATGAGAAATGGTGATGATATTACATTATGGAAAGAAAAAATCAATTATTTGTTTAAAAAATTGCCTAAAGAACTAATGCCATATATTGTTGGTTTTTTACAAACTGATAATTCAATTGATCAAATCGAAGATTTCGTAAAAAGCGATTTTAATATTTTAGATTTAGATACCTATATTGA
>JBAYAP010000124.1:0-4069 GCA_041669715.1 Acholeplasmataceae bacterium | reverse complement strand
TTGGTACATTTGTTCACCTTGTTTTTGCAATTGTTATTGTTACGTTTGTGGCATTTACGGTATCATTATTTTTTATTTCAAACGTTATAGCTGGTGGTAGATCAATCCAGTATCGTGATGCTGACAATGTTGTTGTACCTAGTGTTATTGGTTCTATTACTGAACTGGTTGTTGCACTTGTTGAACTCATAGCTTTCATACTGATAGTTAAACTTTGACTAGCAGTTTGATCATAAAATATCCATAATTTTTTAATTAAACTTGTATCGATTGGTGTAATATCGCTAATAGTTGTGTCTGCTGCTACACTTGCATTATAAATTATTTCTGCTGGATCTGGATCAAGCGTTGTGTTTATAGTTGACAGGGCGTTAAATATATTAGTTTGCATTGTCAACATATTATTTAATTTAGTAATTATAGTATCACAATCAGTATCTAAGTTAGATTGTGTGTCTGCAATAGTCCCAACCGATGCTAAAATAGTATCAATTTCGGAACCCGTAAACGCGCTTGTATATGTTGCCATAAATATAACCTCTAGTTATAATTAATATTGATATATATTAACAGATGTTGGGATATATTTAAATTTAGTAATATCATAATATTTTAAAATATTTTTAATATCTTGCGAAACTGTATATAATGTAATTTCACCAAAATCGGCGTTACAATATTTATCATAATTTATTGTTGTAAACATACATCCGATATCTACATTATCGGTAGTTGTAAAATTTTTTATATTTATTAATGGCATTGTTTGCATATACGTAGCATCTTTATATGTATATAAATAATCATTATTTCTAACAAATGTTAATAAATGCCATTCATTATCATTAATTTTAATAGGATTTGATAAAGATACAAAACTATAAATTTGCGTAGAATCTGAAACAATAAACCCGACGCTATTATTTATTATTTGTAATCTCCATCGATTTGTACTATTATTTGTATTAATAGCTTTAGATAATATTGTACAGTAATCTGTTATGTAATCTGTTAATTGTTTTATCCAAATATGTAATGTAAAATTAGATAAGTTGAATATATTTAAATCATCTGTATTATTTATAATAGCTCTGGTATTTATTCCGTTAAAATGTGCAGAATTATCGACATCAGAAAATCTACCTATAGTGTTGGTGCTATTATAAATATTTAATACATGATTTCCTATAATATCTTCATTTATATGTGGTATATTCATTACGCAATTATTATATATATTGTAATATGGATTTTTTAACGGAGTTTTATATAAACTATAAATATTTAAACTTGTAGTATTTAAATTATCTATTTGAATTTTTATTTGACAATCGTGTAATTCCGTTAATGAATTATTTTTAATAATAATTTTATAATAATCATTTTCAGGCACAACTGATACAACAAGTTCGGTATCATAATATTGTCTAATTATAAAACTATCAAAGAACGATTCATCTCCAATCGAACGATTACCAATATAAAGTGAGCCGGTTTTTGGCATATCACATAAATATGATTCAGAATTAGTTATAACACTTTCATCAAGTTTAAGTAAATAAAATTGTATACCATTTGAGTTTATTATAAATTTAAATTTATACCATGTATTAATTATAACAGGAGTTACCGATCTCCATTGTAATGACCAAACACCATTTGTTCTAGTCCACAAATTTATATATTTGTCACTATCAATATATAAGTACCAATATAGTGTAATATTATCATACGATGTATATCCAATTTCACAACTATTTGTAGAAATACCAATAGTTTTAACTTTATATTCAATAATTTGATTTGATAATGTTAACGAAGGAACTGTTATAAACTTTGGATAACCGTTGTTAACAGTTGCTTTTATATGAGCGCAATTATATTTTTCTTCAATAACACCTACACCACTTGTATACCATTTTGAAGAATTAATAGAATTATCATTAAAATTATCTGCAAAATCAAAAATATTATCAATATTTGGAATATATCCAGAAGTTTGTTTAATATAATAAACATTAGTTCCATTAGATGCAATACTATCTTTTATCCAAATCCTATTATCATCATCGATATAATATGGATTACTCATCTGTATACACCTATTAATATAATATTTCAAAACAAACAGATACGTCTACTACACTGCCGCTTTGTATAACATAAATTCTGAGTACGTCATTTGCATTTAACGATGTTTGCAAACTATCTAATGTACCATTAACACTATATACACCATTTGTTGGTGTTGCTGTAGTCGATAATATCATGGGAGTATCAGACGTAAATATCGAATTTGTTGTACTTATTCCATTTTTCCTAACATCTACCATAAGAGGATTTGTTATCGGTTGTGTTTCTGATATTAAAGTAACTGATTGAAGAGTTCCTGCTCTTGGGTTAAATACTCTAATAGAATCTCCATTTGATACTTCTCCTATAAACCCACGTTCGATTACAGTCGCTAAATTTCCACGATCTATATTTGCTGGATTAATTACAGAAGAGGATGCATTAATAGCTGTTACAATTTCTGAACCATTCATGTCAGCAGTGGCACCAGTTTCAATTCCATCGAGTTTAGTTTGATATGTTGGTGTAAACGCATCGTCTGGTAAAATTAAATTAGCCGTATTAATTTGTGAACTACTATTATTAACTGCTGCCACAATTTCTGAACCATTCATGTCAGCAGTGGCACCAGTTTCAATTCCATCTAATTTATCTTTATAAATCGTAGTAAATGCATTATCACTTAAAGCAATAGTTACTATATCTGCAGCATCGTCAGTTGTGATAGCAACACCAGTACCTGCAATCATCATTGCTGCTGATATATCACGAATTTCTTCATCCGTTCTATAATTATGTTGTGCGGTAGATCCATGATCTGTATCTATATTGATTGCGTTTTGTGCTTCTAGATCTGTATATCTAACATGATGTGCTGCGTTATTTGTTGAATGAGTTGTAATAGATGTATTAATATCAGATATAATATCTTCATATGTTTTAGTTGATGTACCGGATTTTAAAGTATCAGATAATTCTGCAAATTCAACTTTTCCATCAATATCACTATCATATACAGATTTAGTCATTAAGGTATCAGATGCCGGAAATGCGGCTAATGTATTTTGAATTACACCAATTAAATTATATGCTTCTACTATACCATCTTCAATATGTTGTAATTCTTCACGATTTATAATCTCTTTACTTGCCCATATTTTTTCTTCATATACCATTAATATCACTCATCCTTATATCTGATATTAAATCCAGCCCCATATGTTTGACTGGATACCCCAGTATATGAACTTCCTGCTCTAATTTTATATGTATTACCAAGCGGTATATACATGAACGGACATATCCAGGTATATACATCTTCTTCTGCTGTTGATGGTCCTCTTACCATAAGCGGCGATGTAGAACAATATTTCCAGGTAATACCGTTATCTACAGAATATTGTAAATATGCATTGTGTTGAGTAATTGTACCAAAACCACCATATATTAGACATGGTCCAGTAAATGTATAAGATACTTCACCAGCAACACTTGACGAAAAATAAGCATCGGCTACAGTATTATTTAAACTTTCAACCCAATCTGTATTAATAACTTCAATAGGTAATTTACTTGCAGGCAATAAACCACTAACACTCATCGTAAGAACATTATCCCACGGAACGGTCCCATCTGCTAATTTAGATGCTTGAATATTAGCAACTTCAGTATCACTTAAATTACTACATGCAGGTTTCCCAATTAAATCTCTATAATAATGTTTTGCTGTAGATGAATGATCACAATCATTGTTAATAGCACCAATTGCTTCTGCATTTGTATATCGTACATGATGCGCCGATGCATTAGATTTATGTGTATTTATATCAGTTGCAATTTTACTAACAATATCTGTATATGATTTATTTCCACAAGCACATTGTAATTTTTCTGCAACATCTACAATTCCATCTCTATCTTTATCATAAACAGATTTTAACATATCTCCGGTGCCATGTGATGAAATATCATTCATGGTTGCAAATGGATTACTAGA
>JBAYAP010000123.1:0-4140 GCA_041669715.1 Acholeplasmataceae bacterium | reverse complement strand
CTTGCCATAACTGTAATTGGAATTAAAACAATAAACGCAGCAATTAATCCTTCAACACTACCAAATAAACCTCCAAGTAAACGGCTAAGCCAATTCTTATGAATTTTTCTTCTTGGTTTGTATTTTTTCCCTTTTTCTTCGCATTCTAATTCATAATCTTTATTTTGACTATTGATAATTTTCTTTTTAATAATAAACGCCCAAATAGGTCTAAATATTACTAATGATATAAATCCACGAATAATTGGCAATAAGACAAAGAAAGAAATTATTCTTAAAACTAAATCAACAAAAATAAAAATTGTTGCTAAAACAGCTTCATCTTCTAAATAAACCATATAGTTTGTTAAAAATCCACCTGATAAATTATTTATAAAATCAAAAAAGGTTTGTTGATCAACAAACTTAAAAACAAGTTGAATAGAAACCTGTGAAATAAGAATTATTGTAATAGTAATTGTAATAATGTTAACAATTGTAAAATAAAGAGACTTTTGTGTACCTCTAAGCATTCCTATTATAAAATACCAAAAAATTGAAAAACCTATGAGAATCCACTGCATCGTATATAAAGAAGGTATTGATGGCATATTTGAACCCACCTTTCTTATTTCGTTTTATTAATTTGATTTTATCAAATATTATAGATATTTACAAATATATGCATTATTTATTAATATTATTATATATATAATTCTTTTATATCTGTACAACTGGGTTTACGTGAACCATACAATGGATAACTTTAGGAAATTCTTTTTCTACACGATGATGTACATACTCTGCAATTTGATGTGCTTCTTTCAAAGATAAACGTTCATTAACACCTATTTCTACATCCACATATAGATTTGTCATATGACGTCTTACTTTTAAATCATCAACACTTAATACACCTTTAGAAATTTCTATATAATGATATATTTGATCTATTAATTGCTTTTCTGGTGCTTCATCAACAAGATAAGAAATAGCTTCTTTAAGTGTCATAATTGCAAGTCTTAAAATTAGACATACAATAATGATTGCCGCAATATAATCAAATATAACAAATCCTAATTGTGATAAACCTATACCAATAATTGTAAATGTTGTTGCTATCATATCAATTGCATGATTATTTGATTCAGCTTTAAGTGTTGGATGTTTTGATTTTTTATAAAGCTTTTTATAGAATAGGGCTAAAAATAACTTAATGCCTAAAGCAATTAATGCAATGTAAAAAGTTGTTAGTGAAGGTGTTTCCCCTAATTGTCCATTTTTAATAAAATTAATAAGCGTTCCTGATGTTGTTACAAATAAGACAATTGATACCAATAAAAACCCCATGCCCAAAGCAAAGAATGCAATACCTTCAAATTTTTGATGGCCATATGGATGATGTTCATCTGGTTTTTTATTTGAAATACGCAATACAAAATATACTAATATACTAACGACAACATCTGATAATGAATTATATCCATCTGTAATTAATCCACGAGAAGATCCTGAGTATCCAAACACTAATTTTAAAATAGTTAAAATTATATTAAATGCAATCCCGATGATGACTGCACGTTCTAAATTTTTTTGATTCATACTATGCCTCTACATTTAAAACATTTTCTATAATAAATGAAACTTTATCCTTATATATATTTTTCTTTAATTCAAATATTTTTACTTGATCATCAAGCATATGTTTATACTTTTCATATGTTTTGCTAAACATGGTTGCTTCTAATTGTATAATGCCATCATCCAGCGTTATAAAACCCATTTTTTGATTTGTTTTTGTAGATATTTCTTTAATACGACTTACAACTGCCAATACTTTAACATATGACATTGTCAATGTATCTTGCAATTGATTTAATTTGTATTTTTTAATAACATCTGCATAAGCAATTGTAAGATGATAATTTATATTTAATCCTAATGCTTCTTTTTCATGTTCAGCTAAAACACTAAAAGGTAGTGACTCATAAATTTTCATTTGATAATCTTGAATATATTTATCATACCCAGTTTCATCAAAAGATTTATGTTGTAGCAATGTATGCTGATTTAATTTAAATGATTTAAGTGCATCTGCATAAATAAGCATTTCTATATTTTTTTGATTAAGAATAGATTCTACTCTTTGTTTAAAATCTTGATAATCTATAAAAGGTTTATCACCTCTTGCTTCAAGTAATTTTTCGACTTGAATTTTACCAAAACTTTTAATCTTAGTTAAGGGCATTAAAATACCTTCATCAATAAGTTGATATGTATCATTGCTCTCATTAATTCTTGGTGTAATTACTTTTACATTATGTCGTTTTAAATCCGTAATATATTCATAAGTCGTTTGATCGTTTCCAATCGAATGCGTTAATAAAACAGTCATAAAATATGCATAATAATTAACTTTTAAATATGCCATTTGATAAGCGACTAATGCATAAGAAACACTATGACTTCGATTAAATCCATAATCAGCAAATTTTACAATGTAATCATAAATTGTAGTTGCGACTTCTTTTGTGTAATTTTTTAATTGACATTTAGAGATGAATCTTTGTCGTTCTTTTTCAAGAATATCACTATCTTTTTTTGCAATACCTCGTCTTAATATATCTGCTTCAGCAAGCGAATATCCAGCAAACTCATTTGCGATTTTCATAATTTGTTCTTGATATACAATAATACCATAAGTTGATTTTAAAATCGGTTCTAAGTCTTGATGAATATAATCAAATTTTAACCCATTTTTACGATCAATAAAATCATCAATAAGTTCCATAGGTCCTGGTCTAAAAAGTGCCAATAATGCAATAATATCTTCAAACGTTGAAGGTTGATATTTTCTAAGTACATTTCTCATTCCAGATGATTCTAATTGAAAAATTCCAAAAGTATCTGCTGAGGATAATAAGTGATATACTTTTTGATCATTTAAAGGAATATCTAATAATGAAAAATTTGGTTCTTTCTTTTTGATTTGTTGAATAACATCATAAATAATTGTTAAATTCCTAATTCCTAAAAAATCAATTTTTAGTAATCCTAATTTTTCTAAATCAGAAGCTTCAAACTGTGATTGATAAAAACCATTTGAACCCAATTGTAATGGTATGCTTAAAGCAAGATCTTGTTTTGCTAAAATAACGCCTGCAGCATGAGTCCCTGTTTGTCGTGGTAACCCTTCAATTTTTTTAGAAACATTTAACAATCGCATAACTTCTTCATCGGTTTCATCAATGTTATTATCAGTTACACGTTTAATCATTCCACCAACTCTTTGATGATCAATATCCATAACTCTCGCAATATCTCTCATTGATGATTTAACAGCAAATGTAGCAAATGTAATAATAGAAATAACATGATTTTTTCCATATTTATTTAATACATAATTTAAAACAAAATCTCTTTTATTATCAGGAAAATCCATATCAATATCAGGCATAGTAATTCTTTCGGGATTTAAAAATCTTTCAAAAAGTAAATCATATTCAATCGGATCTATTTCTGTAATACCTAAACAATAAGAAACAAGTGATCCAGCTGCTGAGCCACGTCCAGGACCTACAAGTATATCATTTTGTTTTGCAAATCGTACAAAATCAAATACAATTAAAAAATATTGGTCATAGCCCATTTGATGAATAATATTAAGTTCATGAATTAATCTATCTTGATATATCTCTTGATTTTTAATGTGTTTAACTAATAAACGTCTTTTAAGTCCTTTAATGGAAAGAGATTTTAAATATTGTCCAGGTTCCGCGCCTTTAGTATCATATGATGGCATATCATATATTGGAAAATTCAATTCAAAATTTATGCTCTCAACTATTTTTGAGGCTTCTTGAAACACTTTAGGGTAATCAGCAAACATTTGAATTAATTCTTTTTTTGAATACAATTGATAATTAACTTCTTCTGGTGTTTGTTCATTTTGATTATCTATTTTTGTTAATGCAACATATGCTTCTTTATCTTCTTTATTAAAATAAGATGTTTGATGAATTGGACATAATTGCACTTTAGTTTTTTTGCTTAATTCATATAACTTAGGAGCTACTTTAAATTCTAGATCAAAAGTGTCCAAAGATAATCCTAAATAAAAATCATCAAAGATATTTGAAAACATTTCAATATCCATTAATG
>JBAYAP010000122.1:0-4147 GCA_041669715.1 Acholeplasmataceae bacterium | reverse complement strand
TAGGTGCAATTATTATTGTTTTAGCAGCAGTCACTCAATTTATTTCTGATTCACAAATGCAAGCATTTAAAAACAAAAATAAGGGTAAAAAAATGTGTATTGATGAAGGATTATGGAAATTTTCGAGACATCCAAATTATTTAGGAGAAATTATGGTTTGGTGGGGTGTATATATTATCTATATAAGTGTTTTTAAATCTCTAGATTTATGGATACTTGCGCCTATTGCTATGACTTTGTTATTTTATTATATTAGCATTCCATTAATGGAAAATAAAATATTATCAAATAGACCTGAATATGCAAGATATCAAAAACATGTATCTAAATTGCTTTTATTGCCACGTAAAGGTATGCAAAGTGAAATATCTACTCAGGATTGACATTTTTAATAATTAATATATAATGATTTGTAGGGAATGAATGTCTCCCTTAACATGATATGTTAAAACCGCGTATAGCTAATGACTTCTACAACATTTTTGTTGTAGATTTTTTTTTGGAGGAACTATGTTACTAAGTATTGCAATTATTATTTTGGTAAGCTTGTTATTTCAAGCAGTGTTTAAAAAATTTAAGTTACCAGGTATTTTAGGTATGTTACTGGCAGGTATTTTGTTGGGACCATATATATTAAATGTAATTGATGGTCAAATTTTAGATATTTCATCAGATCTTAGAGAAATCGCATTGATTGTGATATTAATTAGAGCTGGTTTGTCACTTGACTTACAAGATTTAAAAAAAGTGGGAAGACCCGCAATATTATTATCTTTTTTACCAGCAACATTTGAGATGATTGCGATTACTATTTTTGCACCCATGTTTTTTGATATAACTTATATTTCGGCATTGACATTAGGTACAATCATTGCTGCTGTATCACCGGCAGTTGTCGTACCACGGATGATTAAACTAATGGAACAAGGTTATGGCAAACATGCAAAAGTGCCACAAATGATTCTTGCAGGGTCTTCGATTGATGATGTTTATGCAATTATTATTTTTTATGCATGTGTTAAATATCAACAAGGTGAAAGTCTTAATGTGATGACTTTCTTAAATGTACCGATTTCTATTATCTTGGGTATATTAATTGGTTTTGTTGTTGGTTATGGACTTGTTACTTTATTTAAGAAAATGCATATGAGAGATACAATTAAAGTATTAATTATCTTTAGTATTGGGTTTTTATTGTTATCAATTGAAAATCAGTTGAGTCATGTAATAGCCTTTAGTGGTTTATTATCAGTGATGGCACTATCAGTTAGTATTAATAAAAATTATAGTATCTTAGCAAAAAGATTAGTTAAAAAATTTGAAAAGATTTGGGTTATTGCAGAAATCATGCTTTTTGTATTGGTTGGAGCGTTGGTTAATATCAAAGTATTGATTAATGTAAGTGTATTTGCCATCATTCTTATATTTATTTCACTAATATTTAGAATGGTTGCTGTTTACTTAGCAACATCAAAAGCTCATTTAACGATAAAAGAACGCTTATTTACAGCTTTTTCTTATACACCGAAAGCAACTGTTCAAGCGGCAATTGGGGCAATTCCATTAACCCTAGGATTGCCATATGGTGAATTTATACTTATGGTATCTGTATTATCTATTATCATTACTGCACCATTAGGGGCGATATTAATGGACCATACATATCAACAACTATTGACACCTATCGATACAAATTGATACATTTTATCTAGTAGGTACCTCAATGATTAGAAATATTTGGTATTTTACATAAATAATGTTAAAATAATAAGCGTATAAATATTGTTTTTTATTAAAGGAGCAATTATGAAAAAAAATAAATTTGTTGTTATTGGATCTGGTAGATTAGGTTCAAATATTGCAACAATCATGTCTGAAAAAGGTGAAGATGTTATCATTATTGATGCTGACGATGATTCTTTTAGAAAACTACATGAATCTTTTTCAGGGTATCAAGTTGTTGGTGATGCAACTGACCTTTCAATTTTAGAAAATGCTTTTATAAAACAGGCAAAAACTGTTGTCATTGCAACTGATATTGATAATGTCAATATATTTTTAGCTCATGTTTGTTATTATTTATATGATGTACCGAAGATTTTTGTACGTATATCAGATAACGATAAAGGTAAATTATTAGAAGGTACAAATATCAAACCAATTTATCCTTTCACATTATCATTAACTGAATTTAATGAATTAAATGAAAGTGAGGATGACGTATGAAAATAGTTATTACTGGCGGGAAGCACGAATCTGATTATATTATTAGTATGTTAAAAAAAGAACATCATGAGCTTATTGTTATTAATAATGATGAAGGATTTGCTGAATATATTAGCAGTAAAAATGATATACCTGTATTTCCAGGGGATCCAACAAAAGCATATTGTTTACAAGATGCAGAAGCACAAAATGCTGATGTTTTATTAGCTTTATCTGATGATGATACTGATAATTATGTAACTTGTTTAACTGCTAAAAAATTATTTAATATTAAAAAAACTGTTTCTAAAGTTAAAAACCCTAAAAACGTTGAGCTTTTCAAAAAATTAGGTATTGATTCAGTTATCAGTTCAACCTATCTTATAGCACAATCAATTTTAAATGAATCTTCAGTTGAAGATATTATTAAAACATTATCAATAGAAGATGAAAAAATCGTGATGTTAGAAGTACCAATTAAAAAAGAATTTGCAATTGTTGATAAACAAATTATGGACATTAAATTTCCTAAGAATATGAATATTAGTTGTATTTTTAGAAATCCTCATGTCATTATTCCTAATGGTAGTACAGTTATTTTATCTGATGATAACCTTATTATTGTTACAACCCCAGAAGAACAAGAAAAACTTATTGAATTTATTCAAAAGAAAAGATGATGACTATGGAAAAGAAAATTACTTCAGGTTATCCACTTATTGTTAACTACTTAGGTATATTTGCTGTGCTTATTGGTATGATTTTATTAATACCTTTAGTTGTCATACCTTTTTATCCCGAAGAGATAACATATTTAGATGAGTTTTTAATACCTTCATTTACAAGTATCTTAGTAGGGCTAATTATTATATTTTTATTTAGGGGCCGAGATAAAGGAAGACTAGAACGTTCACAAGATTCTATTTTAGTAGTAAGTATATGGATATTAGCAATTTTTATTTCTGCTATGCCCTTTGTTCTTACAGGACATTATAATTTTACGCAAGCTGTTTTTGAATCGACTAGTGGTTATTCAACCACAGGGTTAACAGTTGTTGATGTAACACAAACACCTCATATCTATTTATTGTTTAGAAGTTTATTACAATTTGTTGGTGGTGTTGGATTAGTCTTAGTTTTAACATCAGCTATTTCTGATAAATTTGGTATGAGATTATATAGTGCCGAAGGTCATAGTGATAAATTGGTTCCTAATTTAATTAAATCTGGGCGTATAATTTTATCTATTTATATTGGCTACATCCTTATTGGTTCGGTTTTTTACATGTTATTTGGCATGCCATTGTTTGATGCTTTAAACCATTCAATTTGTGCGGTTGCTACAGGTGGCTTTTCAACGCAAGCCGGGAGTATTGGTGCTTATCATAGTTTAGGTATTGAAATAACAACGATTGTCTTAATGATTCTTGGTGGGACAAATTTCTTTGTTCATTTATTTTTAATCCGTGGTAAATTTAAAAATGTTTTTGGCCATGTTGAAATTAAGCTTTTAGGAATTTTAATTTTAATTTTCTTACCAATGTTAACAATTAATTATTTAACTTCTTATCATGAGGGGTTTTGGATGTCACTTAGAGTTTCAACATTTCAATTTTTTTCAGCGATCACTGGAACTGGTTATCAAACTGTAGATACATTTACAACGCTACCATCTTTATTTATTAGTATATTAATTATTGCGATGGTTTTAGGTGCTGGTATGGGATCAACTGCAGGTGGTATGAAGCAATATCGAGTTGCTTTAGCTTTCAAAAGTATTTGGTGGAATATTAAAGATCAATTAACACATCATAAAACGATTAGAACAAAATTTATTACTAAATTAGGAAGTAGAACTGTTATATCAAAAGAAGAAATTATTCAAAATCATTCTTTTTTAATGGTCTATATACTTGCTTTAGTTACTGGAACACTTATCTTT
>JBAYAP010000121.1:0-4197 GCA_041669715.1 Acholeplasmataceae bacterium | reverse complement strand
TCATTATTAATGGCAAATTTATTTGTACCACTAATTGATTATCCAGGCTGGCTTAAAAATAAATTTTCTTGGAAGTTTATTATTTCTTATGTGTCAATATTTATTGTCATCGCTGTCTTTATATTCTTTACGGCAGGAGGTGCATTTGCATGAAAAAGTTTTTTGAAAATAATAAATTAATGCATTTTACTACAGTCTTAACGGTAATTGCTATTGCTTGTGGTCTTGTTATTGGATTAGTTAATTTAGCAACATCACAAAAAATTCTTGATAATCAAGAAGCAAGTGCTAAAGAAGCTTATTCATCATTAATTTTTGAAACAACATATGGTGATGATTATGATTTATGGGCTGCTTCATATGTTGCAACAGAAAAAACATCTTTCCAAAAGTTTTTAGATAAATTAATTCATGTTCAAGATGAAGATGGAGTAGATGTGCCTTCAATGGACGAATGGAAAGAATTAGAAAACATTTCATTTGATATTAATGATTATACATTTACTGATATTTCTCAAGCATCAGATCCTGTATCTATTACAACTAAGAACGAAGTAACAAATAATAGTGGTGATTTGGTAGGTTATATTTTCCAAGCATATGCAACAAACGGATATGGAGATATGACAATTGTCTTTTTAGTTGGAAGTGATGGCACAATATTAAATGCGACATTCCAAGCGCTTAATCAAACACTTAATCTTGATCGTACAATTTCAAATCTAGAATTATATATTGATACAAATATTTCAGATATGACACCAAGTGGTGACCTTCAATCTGGAGCAACTTATAGTAAAAATACAATGCAACAATTAATTGAAGATGTTGCAAGTGCTTTTGTAACTATTGATGATTTGAATCTAAATGTATTTGATTCAAATATAGATTTGATGGTTAACACTACATATTTAAATATATTTATTAATCCACAGTTGGCTGTATTGAAAGGAGTAGTGATTTCAATATGAAAAAACAATCATTGCATTTAATTATTAATGCGGGAATATTACTATTGCTAGGCTTAATTGTTATACTTGTTATTAATTTATCAGTAACTCAAAATCCTGAAGATTTATTATTTAATCAAATGGTTGATTTAGTTGATGAAACAAATATTGAAAATCCTAGTGGTACAGCTTATCAAATTGTTGATTATAAAGCAACTGCAGTTAGCAATAATGGAACAATCGTTGGAACTGTATATAATGTTAAAATTAGAAATGCTTATGAATTAAGCTCGTCAGATCGAGGTTATGGTTATATTGAATTACTTGTTGGTATTAAAGATGATAAAGTGTCTGTTTCAATTGTTACACTTGAACAAAGCATCTCATATATTGCAGGCATTCAAAAATATATTTATGAGTATTATGATCATATTCCATATATGTCAGTATTAAGTGTTCCTGATTACAATGCAGCACCTGCAGCTGATCTTGAAAGTGGGGCAACTGCAAGTACAAGCACTGATACAATTCGTTCGATTATTTGGACAGCCGTACAAATTCATTATAGTTTAGCTGAAAATGATCCTTTAGTTGATTATTTAGGTGAAGAATATATTTTAGAACATGATATAACTTTTGCAGCGACTGAACATATATCATTAAAACAAAACATTATTTCATCAACAATAGTACCTGGTGGTTATATTTACACTGTTACTGATGAAGGTGAATATGAAGGTTATGAAGGCACACATACAGGGTCTATTACATTATTGGTAATATTTAATGAAAGTCATGAAATAGTCGCAATTTATATGCCTGAAGACCTTTATGGACAAACATTAGGATTTAAGAGTAATAATGATGATTATTTAGAAATGTTTTATGGAAAAACTTTATCAGAAATTTCTACAATAATTACTGATAATGCTGATTTACATACTGGAGCAACTTATTCAAAAAATTTAATTGGTTCAATTCTAGAATCATTAGTAAGCGAGGTGGCATAAGATGACAGAAGCTAAAAAACCAATCGCAGTTCCTAAAAAAGCTGTTAAAAAAGATGATATAGTAAAAGTAGATCTATGGTCAACGTTTACTAAAGGTATTTGGAAAGAAAACAGTATTTTTGTTATGGTACTTGGTATGTGTCCATCACTTGCTGTTACTTCAACACTTGAAGCAGGGCTTGGTATGGGTATTCTCGTTTTTATCATATTAACAATTAGTAATTTAATTATTTCATCAATAAGAAAATTTGTACCATCAACTGTACGTATTCCATCATATGTTGTTATTATTGCAACTGAAGTGACTGCATTACAAATGCTTGTTAATGCGTTTGCATCAGATTTAGGTGAAACACTTGGTGTGTATTTAGCACTAATTGTTGTAAACTGTATTATTTTAGGTCGTGCTGAAGCATTTGCATCTAAAAATAAAGTCGTACCTTCCATTTTGGATGGTATGGGAACATCCATTGGATTTGCCTTGTCTTTAACAATCATTGGATTTGTTCGTGAATTTTTTGGAACAGGTATGATTAAGTTAGGGTACATTTTACCACTACCGTTTCAAATTGAATTATTTGGTGGTTTTGGGTTAAGCAAATATAGTATTGGTATCTTAACTGCGCCTCCTGGTGGATTCTTAATTATTGGACTTTTATTGGCAGTCTTTACTGCTAAAGCAAATATTAAAAAAGCTAAAGAAGCAGAAAAAGAAAAAGCAGAAAAAATAAAAAAAGCATTAGAAATAAAAGCTAAGTTAGAAGCAGCCAAAGCTGCAGCTGCAGCGAAAGGAGTTGAAGCATAATGGATTTATTAGCTATATTAATTTCTTCATTATTAATCAATAACATTATATTAATGCAGTTTTTAGGCTTGTGTTCATTCTTTGGTGTTTCAACAAAGATGAAGTCAGTTGTAGGCATGAGTTTAGCAGTTATTGTTGTTATTTTGTTATCAGCCGCAATTACTTGGCCTATATATAGATTTGTTTTAGATCCACTTGGTATTACATATATTAATACGATTGCATTTATTTTAGTTATTGCTGCACTTGTACAATTAACTGAATTAGTCGTTAAAAAAGTAAGCAAGAGTTTATATAAAGCACTTGGTGTATATCTTCCATTGATTGCAACAAACTGTGCAGTACTTGGAGTTGCATTAACAAATGTTGCATCCGATATTCCTTATTCAGAAGCACTAGTTTATGCATTAGGTTCAGCATTAGGTTATTCATTAGTTATTATTGCGTTTGCAGCAATTCGTATTAAACTTAATGCAGCAAATACGCCAAAAGCATTGAAAGGTATACCAATAGCACTTATCACAGCAAGTCTTATGGCATTAGCATTTATGGGATTGGCAGGTATTATTTAATGCCAATTGTTATCGCAATTATTACAGTAATCATTTTAGTGGTTTTATATGTTGGCACCGGGATGTTAAATGATAAAGTCGGTGTTCCAAAAGGCTGTGAAAAAGCATATTTAGAAGCACAAGAATGTGAAACATGTAGCGCTTCAGGATCAGCATCTTGTCATTCAAACGATGGAAAATTTCAAGATGCCCTAGAGTTTATGAAGGAGGTCAAATTATAATGGAAAATATTTATCCTTTTATAGTTTTAGGTGCCTTAGCAATTGTTTTAGGAATTATTTTATCGTTAGCAAACAAATATTTAATTGTTGAAGAAGATCCTAGAATTAATGACATTGAAAAACTATTGCCAAATTATAATTGTGGTGCATGTGGGACACCTGGTTGTCACGCTTTTGCAGAAGCAATCGTAAGTGGAGAGGCAAAAAATTTATCAAGATGTAAACCTGGTAAAGTTGATAAAAATTATAACCCAATTTTAGAATATTTAAAAGAACATCCTAATAAAGATGGGTCAATCGTTGATGTGAAGATTTAGGACAGCAAAATGTCCTTTTCTTTACTAATGAAAAAGGTGTTAATATGATTAAAAAGGTATTAAGTTTTATTATTGTTTTTGTTTTATCTATATCGCTTATGTCATGTGAAAAAGCCGATGAATTATATACATATAGTTATTATGATTATATGGATACTTTTATCACGATTAATTTTATGACAAGTGATGATACAATTGCTTTAGAATATAAAGCTGATATTGAAGATATATTTAAAACATATCACGATTTAACTAGTAATTATAATGTTCTTCCTGTTTCAAGTACATATTTGGAAAATATTTTTTCGATAAATCAAAAAAT
>JBAYAP010000120.1:0-4197 GCA_041669715.1 Acholeplasmataceae bacterium | reverse complement strand
GCACTATTTATTTTACTAATCGCGACTCTATGTATAGGCATATTCTATTTTTTAAACAAGCATAAAAAAATAAATATCACGTATACATTAAAAATTTTATCAGTTTTATTGTTTTCTGTTTTTTTAGGAAGACTTTTTTCTGATGATGTTTTTAATAAAACATTTAATTTACTGCTTGTTGATATTGATACACAAGTTAACAGTATGGATACTTGGATGTTTAGCGTTGGGATGTCTTTATGGTTATTAATGCTGCGCTGGTTTACAGTTTCAATCATATTATATGCAATACTAGCACCCTATTTTAAACTAAGACGTGTTAATGTAACAGTTGCTTTTTTGGGTATAAGCATCAGTTTACTTAACATTATATTTTTTAAACAAAACTTAATTGCCTTTACGGGTGTCGTCCAATATGTTTCTTATCGCTCAATTCAATTTGCCTTAGAAACAACGATTGTACTTGTAATTTCAATTATTGAACTTTATACATGGGTTAATACCCACAAAACAATTAATACAAAAGAAATTTTAAAGACACTAGGAATATTTATAATTGTCATGTTTTCAGTATTTCCACAAGGCTTCTTATATGCTACTATAGGTTATTATGGTGACATACCTGAAGACTTCAATATGCTGCATATTGTGATGATTTTAATACCTGTTGTCTTTTTAATTGTGGCTTATCAATTAATGAAAAATAAGACACAAGAACAAAAAAACTTTTTTATTGTTCTGATTGCTTTTGCAGCATTCTTTCAATTCTTTTATGTAAGAAGAGGTGGACTTGCTGGATTACCACTGCATTTATGCAATACTGCAATTATTATTATGCTATTTTCTGCTGTATTTAAGATTAGAAAATTCTTTTATTTTAATTATTTTGCCAATGTTTTAGGTGCACTTATAGCCTTGTTAATACCTTCCATGGGTGGCGATGTCAACACTTTGAGCAGTATGGGATTTCTATTTAATCACTGGTATGTTTTTACCTGGCCAATCTTAGCTGTTGCCCTGCACACTTTTGAGCGACCCATCTTATCTTATATGCATAAAGCATTATTGGTATTTACCATATATTATATTGCAATGGTATTTTTAAATGCTTGGTTTAATAATTATCAATTTACTGATTATTTCTTTACTTATTCTGATCATATTACAGAATTGCTTGGAGCAAGAGATTTACAATACGGAAATGTCATATCCTTTGAGTATCATGGATTAACGTTTATTTTCTATTGGTTATATCAAGTGTTATTGTTCTTTGGATTTATATTCTTAATGTTTATGAGTTGGTATGTTTATGATGCAAGTTATCGATTTAGTGATCAACATCATGCGTTAAAACTTAAACAGCAACAAATGAAAATGGATGAATTACGATTAAAAGAATTATTAAATGGTCGAAAGATAACAGAACCAATCAATCCACAAGGAGTTAATATGATAAAGATTAGTCATTTTTCAAAAAAATATGGAAATTCAAATACTTATGCAGTTAAAGATTTCTCTTTAGAAGTTCACAAAGGAGAAGTTTTTGGATTCCTTGGTCATAATGGTGCTGGTAAATCTACAACCATTAAGAGTCTTGTTGGTATTCAATCAATTACCGAAGGCGAAATGGAAATATGTGGATACTCAATTAAGTCACAACCTTTAGAAGCAAAACTTCAAATTGGTTATGTTTCTGATAATCATGCTGTTTATGAAAAACTTACAGGGCATGAATATATATCTTATGTTGCTGATCTATATAAAGTAGATCCTAAAGTAAGAGAAGAACGTCTTGTAGAATTACTTGATAAATTTGTTCTAGCTTATGCTATTGACCGTGAAATTAAATCTTATTCTCATGGTATGAAACAAAAACTTGTTGTTATTGCTGCGCTTATTCATGAACCACCCGTTTGGATTCTAGATGAACCACTAACAGGCCTAGATCCAACATCAGCATTTCAAATTAAAGAATCTATGAGAGAACATGCAGAAAAAGGAAATATTGTGTTTTTTTCAAGTCATGTTATTGAAGTTGTTGAAAAGATTTGTGACAGAATTGCGATTATTACAAATGGTGAATTACAAGGTGTATATAATGTAAAAGAAGTTTTAGCAAGTGGTCAATCACTTGAGTCATTATATATGAGTAAAATTAATAAGGTCGAAAAGAAAAATGATTGAAAGATTGCGGATTTTAACGCTATTACAATTATCAAATAAAACAAAACTCTATGGAAAAAACTCTAAACGTATATATGCAGTTATTGCACTACGTGCATTAATTCTTTTATTAATCACGATTGCCATGTCTTTTGTGTTGTATTTTATTAAAAGTATTTTATATATCCCGGTAAATATTCATTTTATGATATTCATATTTATGGCAACACAATTAACGAGCATCGTTAGTGCGACTGTAGGATTAATGATGGATTTATTCCAAAGTAAAGATAATCAAATTTTGTTTTCTTTACCAGTAAAAAATGATGAAATATTCTTATCTAAACTAATTGTATATTACATTTATGAATTGCAAAGAAGTTTGTATATATTATTTCCTTTTATGGTTTCTTATGGTTATATATCAAATTTTAGTTTTTCTTATTATGTTCAATTAATACCTTTGATTATCATGATGCCGTTTATTGTTGTGTTCTTTTCATCTTTTATATCTATATTTGCGGTTGCAATCAGAAATTTCTTGAAAAAATATAATATGGTATCGTTTTTAATCACTTTAGTCTTTATTGGTTTTGTCTTTTTCTTAACATATAAAGTAGTTAGCAATATTGAAACACCGATTCGATTGGTTCAAATGTATCGAACATTTATTATTAATTTATCGCTATTTATGCAAAATGTATCGAAATTTGGGCTTATTTATAATCAAATTGCTGAAGCTCTATATCTAAGTCAAGTATTTTTAAATTATGTCATCATTATTGCCGTTGTTGTTTTCTTATTCTTTATTAATATATGGATAAGTAAACCATTATTTTTTAGATTGACATCAAAAACTTTAGAAACTACTGTTTTAAAGAATCATAAAATAATGAAAGCTAAAAAAACAAGTTTATTTTTTACATTTTTTAAAAAAGAATGGATTATTGCGAAACGTAGTCCTAATGAATTATTAAATAACTATGCATTATTATTATCACTTCCATTTTTTATGTATATTTTAAATTACATATATATGGGTATGAATCGTTCGACATTAGGCAATCAGTTTGTTTTGATTTTTAATGTATTAATTGTATTGCTTATTACAACAGCATCTAATACGGCAAGTGCTACAGCTATAACAACAGAAGGATTTGAATTTGTGCTTTTAAAAACGGCCCCTTCAAATACTTCGAAAGTTGCTTGGGCAAAGATTGCTTTTAATCTTATTTTTACAAATATTATTATTTTACTTTCTTTTATTTTATTTAATCTTGCATTACCTATATTTGATAGCCAAACCGTTTGGTTATTATTTATCTTTGTTATTTTAGTTAATAGTGGACATATATTCTGGTCATTTCAATTAGATATCTTAAATCCTAAATTATCAGATTATGCAGCAACTGGTTCACTATCTAATAATGACAATGTATCTAAATCAATATCTATAGGTTTAGTACTTTCATTAGGATTTGCGATATTAAGTCTTGCATTATTTATATTTATTGCTGAAATTGCATGGATTGTATTGATTGTACTTGCAATACTTTTCTTAATGCTTAGATTTTATTTATTTAGAGTATATTTGAAAGCTTATTTTGTAGACATTGAATACTAGGAGGATTTTATGAATAAAAAAATTGTTATATTTATTGCGATTTTAATCAGTTTAGTATCCATTGTGTTTATTGCTGTTTGGGGTACGTTGCCTGAAAGCAGTTCTCAAAGTGTCATTGAATCCCTTGTGATTAATGATTATGATGAGACAAATGAAGATGGGGATAAATTTAAAGATATTTTAAATATTGTCACATCTGATCAAAACGTTTATATTATAGAGTATGAATTTTTACCAATAGATGCCGCATATAGAATCACAGCAACCTCATCGAGAACGGATGTTTCGTTACAAGTTGATGAAGTTAATCAAAAGGTATATGCCTTCTTTGATTTATCGGCGATTGGTAAAACGGTAACGATTCGCATTATTGATAAAGGTACACAAGAATATGATGAAATTACATTATG
>JBAYAP010000119.1:0-4203 GCA_041669715.1 Acholeplasmataceae bacterium | reverse complement strand
TTTGAATTAACATATATTATTAAATCAAAAATGGAATTAAATCAAAAAGCATTAATTGATGACATAAGAATTAGAAACGGTAACTTAAATGTTCAAATAACAACTGATTATGCATCTATTTCTGAATAAAGGGCTGAGTATATTTCACCCTTTTTTTTAACAAACATATGGATGATTATATAAAAAATGGTCGGGACGACAAGATTTGAACTTGCGACCTCTTGCACCCCATGCAAGCGCGCTGCCAAGCTGCGCCACGTCCCGAATATATATATTTTGTAAACAAGATGTTCATAGCTAAGCTATCAACATCTTGTTTTTTATTAATATTCTTTTTTTAATACTTTAATTTCTAATTCAATTGGTTTATATGCTGAGCAAATTATAATTTTAGCATCACTGCTTTGTCCCTTACTTCTTACCCAAAAAGCGATGGACCCACCAATTAATGCAACTTGTTTAGGCCCAATAATTTCAATAGGACCCTCAGTGTCAATATGAATAACATCTTGTGCTAAATGTAACACATTATGATATTGATCTATATGTTTAACAACTACTCTTGTCACATCATAAGTATCATCTTCAATAAGTATATCTTTATCAAGTGTGGCAATTAACCCTTGTGAGATTGAATAACCTTTATTGACTGTAGAAACCACTTGATCATTTATATAACCATTAAACTCATACTGCAATGATTCACTACCCCAATTGGCAACATATGTGCCATAGAGTTCTACTGCTTTTTCATAAGAAATTTTATACTTAATCATAACAAATAACATTTTTAATTTATATTTTAATGGTAAAGATTTATCACCATATTTAATAATTGCTCTAAATATTTGTTTTATTTTTTTTGCATCTTTATGTGCCATATTTTCATGTTTTTCAATTAGATTGCCAATAAAATCACGAATGATAACCGGTGGATGTTTCATACCGGGATACATCTTTTTATCTGGATAAAAAGTATCAATGATCTCGCCGTTCTTTTTAAATGTAACATAATCACAATTTGTATAAATATATACATCTTGTTGTTGTGCTTGATCTAACTCACCTAAATCCATGGATGAAGCAACTTCCATCATCGGATATATATCTTGTTGTGACTGATAGACATATGCTGCTTCTTTAGGAATTCTATACATGTCAAAAACACCATGATAACAAATCCGGTCCCCAGAGCCAAAGTCTTTATGGGTATTATAATCATTCATACACCATCCAATAGCACCTGATATGCCTTTAGTAACCATCATTTTGTTTAAAACATTCAAATGTCTTTTGGCATGTTCAACACGTCGTTGTTCTTGATCTGTCTTTTTAGTTGGAAACATATGACCATTAAATTCCGTAATTAAATATGGTACATGTTTTTTATGAACTTTTTTAGGATGAATAAGGCCATCATTATACCCATTATGATAAAAATCATTATACGTATAAACATCTTCTAATAAATTACTATTAGAAAAATTTCTTACGCCACCTGTTTGTCTTATTGGATCTAATTGATGAGCAATTTCATTTGTTTTTAAATAAAAAGCATCATCATCTTGTGACTCATTAATTCTTACACCCCATAAAATAATTGAAGGGTGATTCCAATCACGTTCAATCATATCTTTTGTATTTGTTATACTTAAAGATTGCCATTGTTCATCACCGATGTGTTGCCATCCTGGTATTTCTTCAAAGACCAACAAACCAATTTCATCACAGCGATCTAAAAAATGTTTTGATTGTGGATAATGTGATGTTCTAACCATATCATTACCATACATTTTCAATAGATCAACATCTTTATATTGTGCACTTTTAGGCATGGCATAGCCGACATATGGAAATGACTGATGTCTATTTAAACCGATAAGCTTTATTTGCTTGCCATTTAAATAAAATCCATCACTTAAGAATATAGCTTCTCTAAAACCAAAACGAACAGTTTGTTCATCTATTAATTCTTTATCTCTAAAGACTTTAATATTTAAATTGCATAGTTTGGGATTTTGAAGTGACCATAACGCCATCACTTGTTTTAAATTGTGATGTATTGCTATTTTTTGATGCTTTTGATCAATTATAAATCCTTTTTCAAATGTATCGATGATGATATCACCATCAAGCAACTTAAAAGTTGCAGTTATTTCATTTTTAATATTTAAATAATTTGCCATATATAAATCAATGTCAAGCGCTTGATGATTCGTTAATACATCTTTAGTCATAATATGGATATTTTCTATCGCTTGATTTTCTACAAATTCTAAATAAACTTCACGATAAATACCGCCATACGCTAAATAATCAACGACAAACCCAAAAGGTGGTATATCTTTTAATTCCCGCGCATCAACTTTAACAACTAATAGATTATCTTGTCCATAGCTAATGAAATCCGTTATATCACAAACAAAAGGCGTATATCCGCCTTTATGTTTGCATATGAATTGTTGGTTTACATAGACTTCTGCTTGATTAGCCACACCTTCAAAATGAAGAAGCGCACGTTTGTGTTTTTCAGTAAGTTCAATCTTAAATGATTTTCGGTAACAACTAATAAATTGATACATGTTTTCATCAAAATTATTATATGGCAACAAAACATTCGTATGTGGCAAGTCCACATTTAAAAAATATATATCATCAAAATCTGGTGAAATATATGCATCTTTAAATTGTTGATCATATTTCCAATTAAAATTTAAATTCATCTTATTTCTCATGGATATATCCTCATTTATCATAAATTTAATACAAGTTTATTTTGCTAAAGCACCCATTGGATCCCAAGGTTTTAACACGATAGGTTTTTGTTCCCAAGCTTTGCTTTGATTTTCTGATAAATATTTTTTATCAATAACTGCTTGAAAAACAAATTGATCAAACCAAGTATCTGATGCTAAATAGTAGCCTTTAAGACCATTAGCATCGCCCCAGCTGTTTTCAATTTTCCATCTTACAGGTTTATCATTTTCTAAATGTACAGCAGTAATAACCATCGCATGACTCATTGCACTTTGTGCATAATCAAGTTGATCTTTTTTACTCATATCAAAACTCATGCCGAGCAAATCAAAATCATAAGCTTTATCATCCCAAATACCGACTTGACGATCACCAAATCTACCAACATCAGAACCAAACCATACGACTTCTCCTGCAAGTAGTTGTTTAACTACTAAAGCTTTTAAAGAAGCCATGTCTAAGTTTAGATATTTAATGCCATGTCCACCGACAACATTACCTAAATATGATACTGTATAAGTTTTATCAAATGGTTTATCATCTGTTGGTGAATTTATAATACTTACAAAATTTTCAAGTTTATCACCAAGTATTTCTTTATAAAATTTAAGTGGTGTTAACTCTTTAATTACTTTATATTGATCATTTGAAACATATTCAAAATCAAAAGTCTTTGGAGGTTGACCAAAACTTGTAACTAAGAAAGTATAAAATTCATCAAGATATTGTTTTTTAACATTTGCTATTTGATCTTGTTTTTGTTCTTTAAATAATTGTCTAACAACAGCTGCATATTGTCTTAATTTAATGTTTATTAAACGGTTCATAAACATTGTTTTACTTGAAGCAGCAGTTTCGACCATAGCTTCCATAGGGACAAGACCATATTTTTCAATTAAAGCAACAAACATATCCCATTGACCGCCATCTTGAATGCCTGTTTTTAATAAATGTTGAAGTGTACGATCATCATGATCAACATCTAAAAAATCATCCATAGCTTCCATGAAATAATTAATCTTTTCAAATTTGTCCCAAAACGCTACATAATTTTGAGAAAACTCAAATGCTTTTAAATCATATTTTTTTGCTGCAGTTTCTCTAATTACATTAAGTCCTGCAAAAATCCAACAACGACCACTTTGTTTTTGGTTTGAAACTGGTAATGTCTTGATTTCATTAGAAAACTTAAATTGATTTAAATTTGCACTTTCTTGTACTTCAAATGCAGTTTGCATATCGTTTTTAAATAATACTCTTTGAAGTGCCTTTTGAACTGGCTTGTTGTTAAAACTTTGACTTAGATTTTCTAAGTCTTTTTTCGTAATTTCTTTCATCTTCTTCTCCTTTATACACCTAGTAAACGTTCGTCATTAAACGTTTCAACAATCGCATAGTCATTATCTTTAACAATAACTAAACTCGTATTCACATAATTAATAATAT
>JBAYAP010000118.1:0-4212 GCA_041669715.1 Acholeplasmataceae bacterium | reverse complement strand
GCAAGCGTCCCGATTGTTCCAGATAATTTTGATAACCGACCATTTTTAATTAAATACATTAAATTATCAACCACAAAATAACTATCGATATGTTTTATAAATTCACTACATAATAGTTTAATCTCATGAACATCTTTACCACTTTGTGCAAGTAATTCCGCATATTTTACAACAATACCTTGCATAATGCAGGCAGTTTTTGCATCAAAAACTTGAAAATCAATATCTAATTCTAACGAATCAATGACAATTTTTAGATTTCTTCCATATGCACTAAGTCCTGAGGAGATAGGAAAATATAATATCTGATTTACACCTTGTGATTTTAAATTTTCAATTTGCTCAATAATTTCACCTGTAGAAGGCGCAGCCGTTGAAGGTACTTCTGCTGTTTGTTCTAGTTGTGAAAAAAAATCATCATTGGTAATATCTTTACCATCAAGTAAAACTTTACCTTTAAAATTAATAGTACTTCTAGCAACTCTAATATGATGATCAAAAGGTGCATCGGCTAAACCTGAACTTGAATCAGCAATAAACCCTAATTTTATTTTATTTTGTGTCAATGTATTCCCTCCTAATAAGTCATTACCATTTCATAATTTCATCTTTAAGCGAAACTTCAAATGATTGGTCTATTTGATTTTTCATGTTTTCAAATGTAAATAATTGTTTATCTTTTATAACAAACTTGTTTTTTTTATTAATAAATCCTTCATTTTTTAAATATAATAACATTTGATTTGCAAGTTCATATCCATAACTTTGTCTTTTATCAAGAAGCTCTTTATTAAAATTAAGTGAAGCAACATATGATATTGCAAGTGGCTTTATCGGCCCTAAATTAATAATAGTTGCCTTATCAAGATATGGTGTTGGATCAAATTTATTTGTAGATAAAGGTACGACAATGATGATATCACATCCTGCATCAATCAACGGTTGAACTGAAAAATTATCAGACAACCCACCATCTATGTAATATGAACCGTCAATTTGCGTTGCTCCAAATACCAAAGGTACAGATGCACTCGCAATAGATATCTTATGTGGTTCTTGTGAAGTGTTATAATTTAAGACGACTTTTTCCATTTGTCTTTGATCTATTTGTTTACCAATATTAAATCCATTAACTTTAGTAAGTGTTGCAAAACCCTGAATTGGACTTTGATATATTCTTTCAACTGATAATTTTGTTTTAAGCATTTCATAAAGTGATTTTAAGGAAAACAATTTTGATTGTTTTATTAATAAGTATTGTGTATTATATACATCTTTATTAGACATATCATACCATACTTCATTCATTTCTTCATAAGACATTCGCCCTGTTACCATGAGTGCATTCATCGCACCAATCGAGGTACCTGCTACTGCGTCTATATGATCATATAAAATGCCATGTTCAATTAAAGCTTTTAGGACACCAAGTTGATAACTTCCTTTAGCGCCACCGCCACCTAATGCAAGTCCTACTTTCATCATACACCTCTTAAACTGTTTTTCTAATATAATTATATCACTGTTAATTTTTAATTTAATATCTTATTACTAATTTCTTGCTTGTTTAAATAAATATAATTGTTGCAATCGTAAAATAAATAACCAATGATAAAATATCATTAATTGTTGTCATCATAGGTCCAGAAGCAGTTGCTGGATCAATACCTATTTTATCAAAAACAATTGGAACAATACTACCAATAGTTGATGAAACTAACATCGCTGAAAATAATGCGATAAACACAGTAAGTGCAACTTCAACAGGCAATTGATTGCTCACTTGAATTATTGATAAATAAATATATACAAATATAAAAGCAATAATTCCTAATAACAAACTATTTGTTAAGCCAATTGCCATTTCTTTTAATATATGTTTTTTGGCTTTATAATGCTCTTTATAGTCTTGTTGATGGATACCAAGAATAGTTACTGCTAATGCTTGAGTTCCAATATTACCTGCCATACCTAATATCATAGGTTGAAATAAAATCAATACTGTAACTTGTTCAATCGTGTTTGAAAAAGTAGCTAAAATGGTAATAGTTAGAAGGTTTAATATAACGCCTAAAAATAACCAAGGAACTCTTTGTTTTGAACGTTTCAGTGGATTAAGTGAAATATCATGATCAAAAACTTGAGAAAATGAATCATAATCATCTTGATAATCTTCAATCATTTCATCAAAAATATCATCAGCTGTAATGATTCCTATCATGTGAGAAGTTTCATCTAAAACTGGAATAACATTTCTATTATAATCTAAGACTTTTTGAATTGCTTGTTCAATTGAATCATTTGCATGAACATATGAAAAATCAGTAATCATAATATTTTCCAACTTTTGATTAGGTCTTGCAATAATTAAATCTTTTAAATCCATATAACCGATACATTTTTCTTCTTCATCTTGAATAAATACAGTATCAATATAATCACTATCTTTTGATTCAGTTATAACTAATGTAGTTGCCTGTTTAATAGTTAAATCTACAGGAATTACAAAATAATCTGTCATCATAATAGAAGCCGCATCATCTTCATCATACTGTAGTAATAATTCAATTGTTTTTGCTCTAACTTTTGATAATTTTGATATAATTTGTGCTCTTTGATCTTCATCAAATAATTGTATAAATGCTTTAAGTTCATCAGTTTCTAATTTTCTTAATAAAAATTTTTGTTTGGTTATAGGTAACATTTCAAATGTATTAATTTGGTGTTCTTCGTCTAATTCAACAAAAAAATCAACTAATAAATCTGATGCCATTAATGGCAAAATTCGAGATTTTTCTTTTTCATTAAATGATGAATATAAAATAGCTACGTCATAAGGATGTATATGTAATAACGCTTTTTTAATAGATTCATCACTATGTTTAAAATTGATTTTGGTTTTCATAGAATCACCCCAATCAATAATGTTGCTAATCCAAAATATACAAACACCGTTGTAATATCTAAAAATGTTGTAATTAAAGGACCTGATGCTACTGCTGGATCTAAATGTACCATTTTTAAAATTGAAGGTACTAAAATAGCAATGATAGGCGCTAATACAACAGTTGTCACTAAAGAAACAGAAACGATTGTCGCCATTTTAAGCGGTTCAATAACAATTGCTTCTTGTATTGATGAAAACAAATATGTAATAATAAACGCTAAGATACCAATCGCAATCCCATTAATTAAACCTGTAATTATTTCTTTTATACCATTTTTATAAAATTGTTTTTCTTCATTTGCAAAAGATTTTAATGTCACTGCGAGTGTTTGCGTTGCAACATTACCAGCAGCTCCTGAAATCATTGGTTGAAAAATTACAATAATTGCAACCATTGTAATCACTTCATGAAACATATTCGTTAATAATGAAACTGGAATAGATACAAATAATAATAAAAGTAACCAAGGAAATCGATGAAGTGCTATTTTAATTGGTGACCCTTCAACTGTCACAGGAAGTGCAGCAAGTTTTTCAAAATCATCTTGGGCCTCTTCTTCATAAGCATCTAAAGCATCATCTAATGTAATCATACCTAAAATGATACCTTCTTGATTACAAACTGGCATTTCATAAATATTATATTGATTAATTTTTTGAATGGTTGTAAAAACTAAATCACGATCATATACAAAAGGTGATATTTCCATTAAGGACTCAACTGTTAATGGTGGTTTTGCTTTTAATAGATCTCTTAAAAAAACGACACCTAAAAAATGATTTTGTTCGTCTATAATAAACAATCTCGTAATGGTTTCAACTTCTGGAGCTTCTTTAATCACTATTTTTGTTGCATCTCTTACATCTAAATCTTTATTTAACGTAAGAATTTGAGTTGTCATTAATGATCCGGTTTCATCCTCATCATACTCAATTAAATCTAAAACATCAGAAGTTTTATCAAGCGTAGAAATTAATGCTTCTTGTTCATCGTCTTCTAATTCTTGAATAATATCTACAGCATCATCTGGTTCCATAAATTCAACAATTGTTTTTTGATGTTTTAAATCAAAAGATGATAATACAATTGCCGCTTCGTTTGAATCTAAATAAGATACAATTTCAGCAAGTTGTTCATAGCTAATAAGTGTATATAATTGAGCTTGCTCTTCTTCTGTTAAAGACAAAAAATCCTGAGCTAAGTCGTAACCATGTGTTTGCTCAAGATATGAAATTAATGATTGTTTATTTTGTTGATCTAAAAG
>JBAYAP010000117.1:0-4304 GCA_041669715.1 Acholeplasmataceae bacterium | reverse complement strand
CCTTGCAGATAAGAAACGTCAATAGTGTTTTCATTAACCCATTTAACAACAACATCTTGATCAGGCTGACGATATCTAAACTTAGCCGTCATTGGACCTTCTATTTTTTGTCCTCGCCATACAACTTCAGTAATTATTGCATGATTGCTTGTTAAATATGGATGATTACCATTAGGTTCAACATAAAGCGTATTTGTTTTTAAATCTTTACCAACCACAAACCACGGATTTGTTGTATCTTTAGTACCACCAATACCTAAACCTTTTCTTTGTCCAATCGTATAGTTCATTAAACCATGATGTTTTTTAACAAATGTTTGATCAAGTGTTCGCATATCACCAGGTTGAGCTGGTAAATAATTACTTAAAAAATCATTAAAATATCTTTCGCCAATAAAACATATGCCTGTTGAATCTTTCTTAAGTGCTGTTGCAAGTCCGGCTTCTTTGGCAATTTCTCTAACTTGTTTTTTATTTAGATGACCTATCGGAAACATCACATGTTTTAATTGATCTGATCTTAATTGTGATAAAAAATATGTTTGATCTTTATTTTGATCAATTGCTCTTAATAGTTTTGGTTCTTCGCCTGTTAAATCAACTTGTGCATAATGTCCCATAGCAATATAATCAGGATTAAAGCAATCTACATAATCAATGAATGCTTTAAACTTAATTTCATTATTACATAAAACATCCGGGTTCGGTGTTCTATTTTTTTTATATTCATCTAAAAAATATGTAAACACACGATTCCAATACTCCTCAATAAAATCGACTTTATGAAGTTTTATGCCTAATTTATCTGCAACTTTAACGGCATCCTGATAATCTTTTTCTTGTTCACATACATCATCAAAAGCCGTAGGATTACCTTTGAAATCTAAATTAGTTGCACTATCCCAATTACGCATAAAAACGGCTTCAACATCATAGCCGTCCTTAAGTAATAGATAGGCAGCAACACTAGAGTCAACACCACCACTTAAACCGATGATTACTTTTTCTTTCTTTTTCATTTAATCACTTTCTGTACATCACTAGGCATTCTGTATTCACCTCTAGGAGATAAACTGATACCTAATATTTTTGGACCTTCTGGTAAGGTTTGTCTTTTAAATTGTTGTGTATAAAAACGTCGATAAAAACGATTAACATATTTTTCAATTTCTTCTTTTGATAAATCAAATGCATAAGGTAATAACCATTTAATTTTTTCTTCATCTGCCCCTTGTTGAAGAAGATGAAATAATATAAAATCATTAATTTCATATTTACCAATGCTTAATTCAGTTTCTTGATCATCTAATAATTCAGGCGTAATAGGTGCATTTAAAATATGAATTAATGTTTCTTTAACAAATTGATATTCATTTTCAGCATGAAATTTTATTAAATGTTGAACCCATGTTTTAGGTAAACCCGCATTAACTGCATACATGCTCATTTGATCGCCATTATAAGTCATCCAACCTAGAGCTATTTCTGAAAGATCACCTGTTCCAAGCACAAATCCACCATATTTATTAGCTAAATCCATTAAAACAAGTGTTCTCATTCTGGCTTGAGCATTTTCATATGTTACATCTTTTTCTTCATGATGAATAGATTTTAAATGTTTTTCAACATCATCTTTTATTGGTATTTCTAATAATGTAACACCTAATTTTTCCATTAAATCTAATGCATAAGATTTAGAATTTTTAGATGTTGCTTGTGCTGGCATTGTTACAGCAATAATATCTTTAGGATCTCTATTTAATATTTTCATGGCTTGATGTGAAACAATTAAAGCAAGCGCTGAATCTAGTCCACCAGAAATACCAATAATAATTTTATTTGCAGATGCTGGTAAAGATTCTAATTTTTTAACTAAACCAAATATTTGTAAATGGTTAGCCACTTTTAAATCTTCTTCTTCATGATTTTTATTAATAAATGGAAAAACATTTAAAGGTTTTTCAAATACATATGCTGTTGTATCCAAAGTATCAAAATCAACAATTTGATATGTATGTGTTAATTTCATATGCATGTCTCGATAAGTACTATCTTGACGTTTTTGATAATTAATCGCTGTTATGTCAAGATCTGCAACCAACATAGTTTCTTCCGTATTAAAAGGCATTGCTTCAGCTACCATTTCACCCATAGAAGCAATTAACTTATGATTAGAAAATACAACTTCTGATGAAGATTCAAAATGTCCTGTTGTTGTATAAACATATGCAGCAATTTGTTTTCTTGAATGATCTAAGACAACATGTCTTCTACTTGCTTGTTTACCAACAAATTCACTTGATGCCGATGGATTAAATATAATGTTTGCCCCATATAAACTTAATTCATCACTTGGCGAATATGTCGCCCAAATATCTTGACAAATCTCAACTCCAAATCTAATTTGAGATTTTTTATTTTCAAATAAAATATAACCAAATGGAACATTTTTACCAAATAAATTAATTTGTGAAATATCTATGTCTATGCCTGAATGAAACCATCTTTTTTCATAAAATTCATGGCCATTAGGAATATAATGTTTAGGCACTACACCTAATATTTTCCCTTTTTGTGCAATTATAGCAACATTATACAACACACCATAAACATCTAAAGGCATACCTAAAATATAGACACCTTCATAAATAGTTTTTTCTACAATATGTTTAAGTGCAAGTTTTGCTTCTTCTAAAAAAGATTCCTGATAGAAAAGATCGCTGGCAGAATATCCTGTAATAGTAAGTTCAGGATATACAACAATGCTGGCTTTTGTATGATTTAGTAAATCAATAATTTCTGTTTCATTGTGGAAAACATCACCGACAATGATTTTTGGTGTTGCAGCAGCAACTTTTAAATATCCGTGTTGATACATATGTTATCTACTCCTTGTATAAATCATATTTGTCAATATAATTGATAATTTCTTGACTTAAATATGCTAATCTTAGTGATTTGTCTGTTCGTGCTTTGGTTGATGACATATCTTGTTCAAATGGTATCCATATAAATTCATGTTTTACCATTTCAAATTGTTTTTCAATAATATCTTTATTTAAAATTTGATCTCTTTGTAAAATAACAAAAGGATAAGATGCTAAAAGTGTTTGATAATCAATCCAAGTATGAAGTTTATCAAGCTGATCAGAACCAATAACAAAACTTAATTTTTTATATGTTTTTTTAAGAATATCTAAACTTTTTAAAGTACCCTGATAAGGATTTTTTTGTTCTATATCAGAAATAATAATATGTTTATCATATGAAATAAGAAGTTTAAGCATTTCATAACGATGAGAAAACGATGCTAAATACGGTTTTTGATAATCATCACCAACTGGTAAAATAATCAAGTTTTCACATGATTCAAGTTCCATGATTTTTTTTATAATTTTTTGATGCGCTTTTGTTGGCGGATTAAATGATCCACCATAAACATAATTCATAAAATCACCAAGATTATTATATCATAATAATATAAAAATCACTTTCTTATCAATCAAACAATACTATTAAAGCATTTATCTTTAAAAATATTATAATTATTGATATAATAATATTAGAAATAGTATTAACTTAACTATTTTAAAAGGAGCTTACCATATGGATTTAAAAGATCGTTATTATTCAAAGATACGTTCACAAAAATTACGACTAACTAAATCTAGACAAGCAATGATTGAAATACTTGAAGATAAGCATTTAACTTTTAAGGAAATTCAAAAAGCTTTATCTAATAGAGGATTTTATAATGTATCTACTATTTACAATAATCTTGAATTTTTAATGGAAAACAAGATGGTTGTAGAAATATACATCAATAATGTAAAATATTACGATTTAGCGATGGACAATCCAAAACACAGTGCAGATAGTCATATTCATATTTTAAATCGTGAAACAAATGAAATCACTGAGATTTTAAGTCCTGATATTTTTGATTATATTACAAAACATGTTGCTTTTAAAGATTTAGATTTAGATTATATTCGTATCATTATTTCAGCAAGTAAAAAAAAGAAACAAGATATTTAAAAAGTATAGTTAGATTTACCATATCTAGTAGACAATACAAAAATATAAACTAAATAGCCTTTTTAGATACACTTCTATGTAATTAAATATGTAGAAGTGTTTTTTTACAAAAAAAATAGACCTTTAATTTTTATAATGTCTATTTTTAAAAAGTTTACAATAAACTATATTTTTTTATTTTGTATTTCAAATCTAAGCGCTTCAACAAAATAGTTTGCAGTTGATATATTTGTTGCCAATGGTATTTCATAATGATCACTTAATCT
>JBAYAP010000116.1:0-4334 GCA_041669715.1 Acholeplasmataceae bacterium | reverse complement strand
ATTTCTTCAGCAGTCATTGGACCCAATTCATCTAAATCTATTTGATTTATTATTGCTGCTAATGCTTGACTTCCAACCAATAATTTATCTAAATCGTTTTTAATTTGTATCATATCTAAGTCCATTTTTGCAGACTCGATAATTGTTTCTGGAATATATCCTTGTGGATTACCCTGATTAGGTCCATCAAATGTATTCTCATCAATTGTTATTGTCATATTAACCTCGCTTATCCCCAACCAGCATCAGGATTATCCCATGAATCTTCGTCCCAATAATTCCCAGTATAATGAATTCCTACATATATTCCAGCAGCAACTGATTTATATAAAATATCTTTTATATCCATATCTTTTATTTCATATTCTTCTGGTAACCTAACAATTATATAATTTGGAGTAGTTTCACGAATTTGGATTTCCGATTCACTTATAGATAAATAATTAATCAATAGTCTTTTGATAGCAGCTTTAGTTCCTGCAATTGAATTTATTTCTATTACATTCATCAATTTTTCACGATATACATTATCAGATTCAATTCCAGTTCGATAAAAGTCTAGAAAGTTGCCAATAGCATCCAATGAAATTCCTCTAGATGTAAAAATATGAGTAGAATCTTCTATACGTTTTATATTAATGTATAGTTCATCCAATTCTGGCGATATAATACTTAATACTTTTTGATAATTTGTACCAGACATTATTATAACCGCCTAAAAAATTTAGGAAAAACATCTTCCATTTCTGTTTGAAAATCTAAACAATAATTAATAGTCATTGATGTTAATATCGGATTAATGGAACCTACATTAAAATATGCATTTTCTGGATCGGCGGTCATAAAATCTAATCCATCTCTTGTTACAAGTAATGAAACTTGTTCAATATACCCTACACTAAAGCTTAATCCATCATTATCTAAAAAATCTAATCCGTCAGATGTTTGAAAAAACGTTTCTTCTGATGCCATTAATTCAACTTTAAATTGAATATATTGATATTGAGGATATGAATATATAAAATATCTAGGAATATATTTTATAATAACAATTACATTATCATCTGGTAGTGGATTTGATAACGTTATTACATTATCTACAAATGTAGCATTAGTGGCATATATAGTAAGTGGTTCGCCTTCTTGATCTACTTTAGCAAAATCGACTATAGCTTCATCAACAGCACCAGACCATAAATATGAATAAATAGGATTATCAGCATCAGCATCAGTTAAAGGTGTTAAATACATAGTATTAAGATTCATTGCGAGACTTTGATACTGACTATTATTAATACAATAAATATTAGAAATAGATTTAATATTATAATCTAATATGATTTTAGTTGATGTTAAGGATAATGTATATTCTAATCGCTGTTCAGGTTCATTAATTAATTGCCAATCTGTCCATGTATCTTCAGAGTATTCTGAAGTATATCCAGATCTAATATATAATAATGCTGCAGTACTTAATGGTACATTTATTTTTGGTATTACCTCACCATAATGTCCAATACGTGTTGTTGAATCTCTAATTTCAGATGTAATTACTGCAGGTTGATCAGATTCTAATATTACCTTATTATCTTCAATTCTACAATTTTCTAATTGGCAATATTGCCAGTCTATAAGAGAATCCCATTTATGACTCAGCATTATATCACCAATTATCCAGTTGTATGTGTTAATGTTATATCGTTTGCAATAGAAACTTCCATACTTCCAATTTGAATATATGAACTAGTGACATCAACATCAATATCATTCATTTTCCAACCAGTGAGTTCTGCATCTAAGATATCAACATTAGACGAAATTGCAATCTGTAATATTTTATTTTTATAAACTTTTTCTCCGAGTTCTAATTCATCAATATAATCTGCAATTTCATCTTGAATTTTTGTTAAAATTGTTGACTTATCACTATCAGAAAGCTCACTATCTTCATCAAATATTATTGATATTGTAACATCTATTACAGCATTGTTTGGTCTATAAAACCATGAGAATTTAGCAGTATTACTTCCTTCTGCAGCAGGATCTCCACTATCATATCCAACAGATTGAATTCCAGCAGCCCTAGTGTTTTCAATAGTATAAACTATAGTGTCTAAGGTAGATTCGTCGCCGGTTTCTCCACCTTCAACATAAATTTTAATTTTTCCAGGTGAAAAATATGTATATGATACTGTTAACGTTTCAGTTGCATCTGTTAATGTTGACAATTGAATTTCACCAGTTTGTGTATTAAAACTTTCAATTGTATATTCACCATTTACAGATCCAATAACAGACGATATAGTTTGTACTGGAATATGTGAAACAAATATTGCAGATCCACCATTACCATTTACAGATTCACTGGTTGTAGTACGCAACGGATCATCGATAACAACAGTTTTAACTCCAGTAACCTGCGATAAATAATATTTAATTGAATTTGTAGTGGCTCGACCTACACCCTGAGTAGCACCTATCACAGTATTTCTAAAATGAGAATCACTTTCAACATCTGATCCAGTATCTATACCAGATTCGTTTGAAATATAATGAATAAAATCTAAAGGTGTATCAAGAATTGTTATAACATTAGCTGCAACATTACTTGAAGATCCCTGTACGATTGAAACGACAGGAGCAGTGATGCTTAATGGTTGATAACTAACATATACAGTTACACCTTCATCAACCTGATTCATAAATGTTATAGTACGACCACTAAAAATTAATTCTGTAATATCATAATTAATATTATTAGAATCAGTTACAGAAATAAGAACGCCTATAATATTTGTGGTATCTACTGTATAAGTGGTAGTGTCAATAATATGTGATTCATTTGTAATTGTTGATTGAAAATATACAGACTGTGTTGTAGTATAACTATTTGCAAGTATATCTGCAGTAGACACTTTAGTACCACTTTTAATAACTCTAGGACTTCCAGCAGGCATTACCTCATTTCTAAAAAATGTTACATATCCTGTAGCATAAGTAGCATCACCGCGTTCAGCACCTACCAATTTTCCCAAATTGTCTAATGAAGTACCAGTAGCTGTTTCTAAAAATGCGGAATTATAACAATTTTCTAATTGACTCCACAAATTTACAATTTGAAATGCATAAACATCAATAAGCAATTTAATAGGCGACCCTGGAGTTAAATCTACATTTGACCCAAACGCTTTTATTGCATTACTATGTAATGAATTTATAACATCTGTATAAGTTTTTGCAACAAATCCTGTATTTGTAACTCCATATTCAGTCATTATAATATTCTCCATTAATAACAGTATTTGTTAATTACCATGCAACACTTTCACGAAAATCTAATGTTGCTCCTTCATTTGATGTAAGTTTAACATCAATATTCAAAATTCTATTAGATTTGGTTACTGTAATCTTATCAATTGATGCGACTCTAGGATCTTTAATAATAGCGTTATAAACTGCATTTTTAATATTATCATTAGACATATTTCGATCTAATAATTTCGGCATATCAATACCAAATTGAGGAAATGTTCTAATTTCCCCCAATCCAGTTTTAAGTAATATTTTCATTGCCTGAATAAGATTATTAACATCGGATACAAGTACTAATCGATTATTTGCTGAATCAAATTTAAAATCATTGTCATCGTTTAATTTAATAGACACACCATAACTCATATACACCAACCAGTACCTTTTAAATAGCGCCCTCATCATCAACTGTTAGATCTTCACCATTTGCTGTAATTTTATTAGCTGGTGCTATTAATCGGATACCATCAGTATCTAATATAATTGAAGATATACCATTTGTAATTATGATAGATTCATCGTTAATCACAATTTTATTATTTTCATTTATTATATTAATAGCATTATTTTCTATTGGTGTTTCTAACGAATCATCAAGTCTAAAACCTATAACCACTGGTTTACCAAGATTAAATTGTTTAAATGTTATAACAACAGGTGTATTTATTTTAAAATTTGGAAATATAATAGAAGATGAAGTAGAACATGGTAATATAAATTTACAATCTTCATATAAAGAATTTCCTAATTCTGGAATTCTAACATTTAATGTTTTATTTGTAAAATCAACTTTTTCAATTATTCCATCATATGTACCAAATACATCTCGATTAAAAACACCTTTAATTAAGTTACTTATATTAGTTGCTAATGCATTACATTTAGTTTTATTTGATCGTTGTACATCACGCATCAGTATCACTCTCACTATTAGCAAGATCACAGTATACTTTTATTAAATATCCATCTTTTAATGTAATATTATGCTCAATTTCATTAACTACATAATACGCGGATTCAGT
>JBAYAP010000115.1:0-4372 GCA_041669715.1 Acholeplasmataceae bacterium | reverse complement strand
TTCCTTATATGAAGGTTGAAAAAATTAGTTAACACAATTTCACATGAAATAAACATTGATGTCACATAGTGTTTTGCTATACTCTAAGTACTTCATTTTTTCTCTTATTTAAACTCTCTATGATATAATAAGTGTGCGAAAGCACGCTTATTTTATTAATTAAAAGGTGGTAGAACAATGAAAATATATTTTGTAGAAGATGAAAAAGATTTAGCAGAAATCATTAGAAAATACTTAGTTAGAGAAGGTTTTGAAACCACTGTGTTTCATGATGGAGAAACCGCTATGGAGCACATTGGTGATGCTGTAGATTTGTGGATTCTAGATATTATGCTTACAGGCGAAATCAATGGTTATGATCTTATTAAAGCGATTAAAGAATATGATAGTTCAACATCTGTCATTTTTACTTCAGCACGTGACCAGGATTTAGATAAAATTATGGGTTTAGAGCTTGGTAGTGATGATTATTTAGCAAAACCATATTCTCCTAGAGAACTAATTTTACGTGTTAAAGCAATTTTAAGAAGAAAACAACAAAGTACATCTACTGACATATTAATGTATGAACCGTATGAAATTAATTTAGCAAAACGTGAAATTAAAGAAAATGATCAAATGATTGAACTTACAAATAAAGAATTTGAATTATTATTATTCTTTTTGAATAATATGAATACGGCGTTTGCAAGAGAAGAAATTTTAGAACATGTTTGGGGAAATAATTATTTTGGAAGCGATCGAGTTGTTGATGATTTATTAAGAAGATTGCGTCGCAAAATGCCTAATTTAAAAATAGAAACTATTTATGGGTATGGATATAGATTATTATGAGAAAACACATGAAGCTAGCAACACAAATCAATCTTATTTTTACTGGTGTAGCGGTGTTAACTAGCCTCGTTTTTCTTTTTGCGTTAAATAAAGTGTTCAAGGAAGTTAGAGTTCAACAAAATCTTGTGCAACTTCAAGTATACTTTGATGATGTAATGCGCAGAAATTATTTAACAGAAAGTGAATATAACGGATTTTCAATTTATGAATCAGGAGAAAGTGTTCGTTTTTATAATTTTGATGCTATTGATAACATGTTTACAACATCAACTCTTTATAATTATTATTTACATTATTGGAAGCCTTCTGATTTTGAGATTGAACGTAGTATTGTTATACAAGAAACATTTGAAACCGAAATTGATGGTGAGGACTATACATTTATCGTAAGTACAAGTCAAAATCAATTAGCTATTGGTTTTACAGGTGAAAAGTATTTAGATGTTGCTAGCAATGAAGTGACATCGCTTGTTCAAATCAGTTTTATTGCACTTATTTTATTAGGAAATGTTATTATTCTAACATGGTCAAGAATTACAGTTGATCGCGTAAATAAATTGCAGTTAGATGTTAATAATTTAGTAGTTTCTAATTATACTGCGCCTATTGAGATTACTGGAAAAGATGAAATTACAGATCTTGAACGAGCAATTGAAAAAATGCGCCAAGAAATTGAAAGTAGTGAAAAAACCAAAAAAGAAATGCTTCAAAATGTATCTCATGATTTTAAAACTCCAATTGCAGTGATTAAATCTTACGCTGAAGCAATTGTTGATGGTATATCTGATCCTAAAGAAGCTGAGATTATTATTAAACAAGTTGATATTTTAAATCAAAAAGTTAGACAATTGTTAGAGTTTAATAAATTGGAATATTTAAAAGATACTTCAGAGTTTGAAATGATTTCAATTAAAGAAGTTATATTAAATATAGTGAATGCTCAAAAATATCGTTCTAATATTAAGTTTGAAACGGATTTAGATGATTCTAAATATTTTGGTATTTATGAAAATTTTAATATTATATTTTCGAATATTGTAGATAATGCGTTAAGATATGCGAAAACAACCATAAAGATTACCGTTAAAAATAGAAAACTCACCTTCTATAACGATGGTGAGCCGATTAGCGATAAATTTATTGAACATATGTTTAAGCCATATGAAAAAGGCAGTAAAGGTCAATTTGGTTTAGGTATGAGCATTGTTCAAAAGACATGTCAACATTTTAATCTTTCATTATCAGTTAGAAATATTAACGATGGTGTAGAATTTACGATAGAGCCTTTTTAATTAAAAGGGCTCTTTCTTTATAGATATCTTGTGATAAATCATTCATATGATTTTCAAATTTAAATCCGACATCGTTTTTTGTATATCTTGGTATGATATGTATATGAAAATGATATACAGTTTGTCCGGCAATTTCACCAGTATTATTTAAAATATTAATGCCTTCAGGTTTTAGACTTTCATTGATTGCTTTTGTTATTTTTTTTGTAACAAGTATTACTTTAGTTAAGAGATCATCAGGTATTTCTAAAATATTTGGATAAGCTTTTTTAGGGACAACTAAAGTATGCCCTTTTGTAGCTTGTGAGATGTCTAAAAATGAAATGACATCTTCGTCTTCGTAAATGACATATGCAAGTATTTCTCGTGCAACTATTTTTTCAAAAATTGTCATATAATAAAACCTTCTTTCTTGGCTTTATTGTATCATATTTTAATTGAATTAACTGCTATAAAATGCTATAATAGGTGCGTATATAGGAGGAATTAAAACATGAAAAAAATACCGGTAGGAATTTCTGGACGTCATCTCCATGTAACAAGAGAAGATTTAGAAACATTATTTGGCAAAGGGTATGAATTAACACCAATGAAGATGTTAAGTCAACCAGGACAATATGCTGCTGAAGAAAAAGTAGACATTATCAGTCCAGCAGGAAGAGAAATTAAAGGTGTACGTATTTTAGGTCCTGTAAGACCTGCGTCACAAGTTGAAATTTCAAAAAGTGATGCTATTCGTGGTAAATTTGTAGCACCTGTTCGTTCATCAGGCGATGTTAAAGGCTCTGGTGCAGCAACACTTGTAGGTCCTAATGGCAAAGTAGAATTAAAAGAAGGCGTTATTATTGCCGATCGTCATATTCACTTTTCTTTAGACGAAGCAAAAGTTTATGGTGTTGAAAATGGACAAAAAGTAAGTATTAAAGTATCAGGAGAAAAACCTGGTATTATGGATAATGTATTATGTCGCGTTAGCGCTAAATATGCATTAGATTGTCATTTAGATACAGATGATGGTAGTGCGTTTATGTTATCAACAGGCGATCAAGTAGAACTTGTAAAATCTTACACAATTAACGAATAAGTGCCTACATAGGCACTTTTTTGCCCTCGGAGGCTTATATGATAAAACTTGAAAGACAACAAGTCTTAAAAGATCCAATTTATGGATATATACATATTGATTTTAAAGTAATTAAAAACATTTTAGATAGTTCACTTTTTCAAAGACTTAGAAGAATCAAACAATTAAGTGGTGTACAAATGGTTTTTCATGGTGCAGAACACTCGCGGTTCAGTCATAGTTTAGGTGTATATGAAGTTGCTTATCGTTTTTTAACTGTTCCTGATATTTGTGATATATTATCAGAACGTGAAAAGGGATTATTTTTAGCGACGGCAATGCTTCATGATGTTGGTCATGGTGCCTATTCACATGCATTTGAAGATATTGTTGGTACAAATCATGAACACGTTGGAGCAAGACTTATTTTAGAAGATGAAGAATTAAGAACTGTTTTAGATCAAGAAGATGAACATTTTGCTTCTGATGTTTCAAATATCTTACTTAAAAAAGGTGATTATCCAATTATTGAACAATTAATCTCTAGTCAATTAGACGTTGATAGATTAGATTACTTAGAACGTGATGCATATTTTACTGGTACTGCTTATGGACACATTGATTTAGATCGAATTATGAGAGTTTGTAAGGTCAAAGACGGAAAAATTGTATTTAAATCAAGCGGTATTGGAGCTATTGAAAATTATTTAATCAGTAGATATCACATGTATTGGCAAGTTTATTATCATCCGGTTTCAAGAGCATATGAAACTGTATTAGAAAAAATATATAAGCGTGTTAAAACTTTATGTTTAGAAGGTTTTGAATTTTCTTCAAATATTATTCCTTTAAAAAAAGTGATAGAAAATCCTGATGATTTAAAAAATTATATATTAATTGATGATTTTTATATGAATGGTTTAATTGCTAGTTTTATGCACTCTAATGATGATATTTTAAAAAATTTATCGACAGATTTTTTAAATCGTCATATTTGGGCATATATTGACGACCAAAAAGAAAATAAAAAACAAATTGAAGAAATTAAGAAACAATTTTCGCAAGAAACACTTCCTTATTACACGGCCGAAAAATCAGTTTCAAATTTAACATATGTTGATGGTGGTAAAAACTTTGGCGATAAAATATATATATTAGAACCCAATGGTCAAATTATTACTTT
>JBAYAP010000114.1:0-4415 GCA_041669715.1 Acholeplasmataceae bacterium | reverse complement strand
TCAGATGGAAGATGTTGATGATGCTGTTTTAGTAGGATATTATCAAAATTTATCGACAGCATTTGAAAATAAAGCGCTTGAACAAGTGATTTCTATAAATGAAAATGAAATTGATAATTTTTTTATTTTTGATATTGATTTAGAAACAAGAGAACGATTCTCATCAAATACATTACAAATTATTTTACCGATACAGTATCATGAAATTTATCAATTTGAAATAGGCAATGATTTTTATTTAGATTTAAGTCCTATATATCAAAATGTTCCATTTAAAATAGCTGGATTTTATCAAAAAGACATTGATGAATTAGCATTTATAAATTTATATCAAGATTCAACATATCAAGATATTAACAATAACGCAATTTTAATAACATCAAATAATAAAGAAGTATTAAAAGAGGAACTTATTGATCGTTATGGTCAACAAATGATGGTTATCTATGATTATAGGGCAGAAGTTATGCTTCCTATTGAAAATCAATTGTTAAAAGTAAAGACTTATATTACATTTGTGATTGAAATGATGATTTTGAGCTTTGTTATATCACTTATAAATCATACGACGATGCTTCATATTTCAAAAAGTAGTGATGATGCGAAAATATATACATTAGGTTTATCAAAAAATAAAATCATTTATTATCAGATATTAAATCAAATGATTATTTTTTTAGTAACTATAGGTGTTTCACTGATTTCATTTATAATGATTTATAAGGCATTAAGTGAATTCATTTCGATTTTTGGGACTTATGAATATTTAGAATTATTTATACCATCAATTTATAAAACGTTTGGAATAAATTTATGTATTTGGATTTTAATCATAAGTTATCAAATTGTTTTAATAAAGAAAACAAATTATATTGCGCTTATAAGAACATATTAATTAACATTTTTATAAATAGTGGTTTCTTTACTTGTTTAATTTGTATTAAAAATATATAATATAGATGAATGTTATCGTATACTAAACATGTAAAAATAAGATATAAATAAAGTTTAAAAGGAGAGTTATATGAAAAAAATCTTTATTTTGTTTTCTGTTTTAGTATTTTCGTTATTTTTGGTTGCGTGTGGGGACAAAGCACTCGATGCTCCAGAAATTTCTATTTCTAACGGTGTGGTGAGTTGGGAAGCTATAGAAAATGCAGATCACTATTTAGTGTTTGTGGGAAATGATTCAATACAAACATCAGAGACTTCATATGACTTAAAAACTGAAGATCTTGCTGATGGCTCATATACCATTTATGTTGTTGCTGCTGTGGATAATTCAATTTCCGCACAATCAAATTCAGTGACATATGTAGTGGAAACACCAGTTGATGATACTATTGGCGTACCATCAAATCTTCAAATATCTGATGAAGGTGTATTAAGTTGGAATGCTGTTACAGGTGCTACTGGTTACATTGTAATTGTTGGTACAACTGAAAATTCAGCAAGTACAACTAATTTTGATTTGGCTGCACTTGACTTAAGTGATGGCAGTTATCAAGTTAAAGTTGTCGCATTAATTAATAACGATAGATCTAATGAATCAGCAGCAGTTTCATATATGGTAGAAACACCAGTGGAAGATACTGTTGACACTCCGGTAAATCTTCAAATATCTGATGCAGGTATATTAAGTTGGGATGCTGTAACAGATGCAACAGCTTATCTTGTTACTGTTGGCACAAATGAATATTCAGCAAGTTCAAATAGTTATGATTTAGATGGACTTTACTTAGATGCAGGTACTTATCAAGTTACAGTTGTGGCATTTGTTAATAACGATAGATCTAATGAATCAACAGCAGTTTCATATGAAGTAGAAGCTATTGTTGTTAGTGGTCAAATTTATTCAGCAGTACTTTTAAGTATGGATGAAAGTTATGTACCTAATATGGTAGCTGATGATTTTATTCAAGATCCTAATGATTTTACTTATTATCAAATGGCATGTGAAATTGCAGCGTTTTATGAATCTAAAATGACACAATTTGGAATGTCAGATCAAGATGCTATTGATTTCTTTAATGATTTTGTTGATATGATAGATTCAAATGTAAATGATTTTGCATCTATTTCAAATATCTTAACAGAACTTGAAATGCTTGAAGATAATAATATGGATTCTACTAAGTTTACACAACTTGTTTATGGCATTGGAATGATTGTATTAAAGTATCAACCAGCATTTGATTTATTAGATATTGATGAATACGAAGATAATTTGATAGAAGCACAATTTAACTTAAATTCATATAAGGAATCTGAAACTTTTACAGACACATATGATTTCTTAGTTTCATATACTGACAGTTCACATATGGATGCACTTATGTTAATGTTTAATGGTGATTATGAAACATATAATTATTTGTCTTTATTTGCTAATATATGTTTTGATTTATATTTATATGATACAGTTAATGCTGATTATTATTATGTGAATTATGAAAATATGGGTACAGGCGTTATTGATGCATATATAGCAATTGCGCAAGAAATCTATAATAGTGAAGATTCAGAATTTTTATCTAATGTTAATTTCCATATGGTGGATATACTTAATGAATTATATGGCCTTACTTGGGAAATAGAAGATATCCAACAAGATTTAGTTGAAACGGAAGCAGATTATGATCGAATGGTTTCAATGATTGCAGCACTTGAAGATAATGAAAGCGATAGTATGCTTGCTGTTAAATCAGTTGTTGATTTCTTATTTACTATAAAAAATAATGTGCCTTCTAATATCGTTGATTTAATCGATAGTGTATTAACTGAAGAATATGTATTATCTCCGAGTGAAATGTTTACTATAAAAGATGAACTTATCGATGTATTATTATTAGCACTTCCAGAAGCTGATGAATTTACAGTTTTCTATCAATTAGGTTTTGGTATTGCTGGTTCATTAGGTGATGCTGATTTAAGTGCATTTGATGCATATACAGCATACTTTGGAGAAATGAATGAAGCTACATTGGAATTAAGTTTATATTTTGTTCAAGATTTTACAGAAACTGATTTGTTAGACATTAATGCACTTATTGAACGTATGATAGATGAAAATAGTGGGGAATTTAATCCAGGTTTAGATCCTTATGCTGTTATTGATTTATTAGCATTTGTTGAAGATTATGTTAATGATTTTATGGCTAATCATCCTGATGAAGTTGCTGCATTTAATGAATTAGTTAATGATGAAACTAATGAAGCTTTTTATCAATTAGTAATGGATGAAGTTATAAACTATGTTGAAGCATTAGAAGAAAATGAACAAATTCAAAATGCTGAAGTTCTTATTTATGTATTAAACCAATTATCAAATGATTATGATGAAATGATTTCAGTTGTTGCACTTGTTGAATCTATAGGTATGGATACAATCGATGCTTTAATTGAAAGCGAAGGATCAATTATTGATGCTATTATGAATGTTTATAGCATGGATAGTGAAGATCAAGATGCAGTCGTTTTAGCAGTATCTGCTTTAATTGATGAAATTGGTACATATAATGAAGTTGTTATGAGTCAATTTACACTTGATGAATTAACAAATATTATGAGTCTTGTTAAAATACCACTTACGATTAATCTTTATTTAGAGTTTGAATTAGAAATGACTTTAGATGAAATTGATACAATGGTAAATGAGATTTATCCAATGGCTGCTGAATTTATATTTGATGCAGTTGAATTAGAAAGAGATTTAATTAGTATTGTAGATGCAACTGATTTAAGTTTCTATTTAGGTGAAGATGGATGCACTACTGATATAGAATTAGCTGTTGATTTAGTTGTTATTCATGTTTTGAGTACATGCTTTAGCACAGAAAATGTTGCACTTATCGATAACATGGTATCTATTATATTTGATGATATTTTAGGAATTGATGAAATTGCAGATAATGTAGATATGGTTACAATGGCCGGTATTCAAGTAACTGTTGAAGAAGCAGTTGAAGAAATAGTTTCTAATGTTCAAACATTTGCAGCATTAGATTTTAATAATTTATCAGAACAAAATATTGAAGATATTAAATCTTTTGTGTTTTCCTTATATGGTGGCATATCTTCTTTAGTGCCATCAGATGAAGAAAATGTTGGGGAACTTTCTTAGAAATTAATTAATCTTTAAAATTATATAATATATTCTATTATTAAATATTAAAAGGATAGGTGGCTCACCTATCCTTTTTTTATACATTGCATTATTTTGATATTCAAGGTAAAATATAAACAGGAAATGGCAGGTAGAAATATATGGAAAATCTAGAAAACTTAAAATTACTTTTTGAAACATTAAATGAAGCCGTATATATTGTTGATAAAAACCGAAAAATATTATATTTTAATCCTATGGCCACACAAATATCAGGGTTTTCAAAAGAAGAAACAGAAAATACATATTG
>JBAYAP010000113.1:0-4537 GCA_041669715.1 Acholeplasmataceae bacterium | reverse complement strand
CGATGTGAGTTTTTATCATTCGTGCTATCTTCTTCAATAATTAGTATTTTTGCATCTTTTGATAATCTATGAGCATGATATATACCCTGAGGAATACGATAAATTTCATTTTTATTTAAAGTAATAAACTCAAATGAACTATCTGGCTTATTATCAGTAAAAAGCCACATATTACAATCTCCTTCAAGTAGAATAAACACTTCATCAGATTCTAAGTGACATTCAAGAAAATTAACAGGACTTGCATCAATTTCTTGAATATATTTAAGTTCTGCTATTCGCCATGATTTAAAATGAAATAATTTTTGATAGCCTTGACCCTTATAATCATATGTTTCATATAATTTCATCTAAAAATACCTCGATATCCCCTTGAACTTCATTGAATTTATTTTCATGATGTTCATGATTAACTTCAATATCAATAATATGATAATTACCATATTCAAGTTGTTTTTTATTATAATATATAATCTTTATTAATTTACCAAATACAACTGTTTGTATACTTGCTTTTCCATTAATAAAATCACTTTTAGTTAATTTTGGTTTTAAGATTAATGTACCTAAATTAAAATTTAATCCAAAAATTTCAGTTCTCATCAATTTTAAAATCCAACTTGCACTTCCTGTAAGATAATTATATTTTCCAATACCTTTTTCAGTAAAATATTCAGGTATACCAACTAACACTCCAGATGTTTCTTTTTGTGCTTGATGAAGCAATGAAAATACTGCTTCTCTAGCTTTATCTACTAAATCATATTGATATAAACCATATGCATACATAACTGCCATATGCGAAAATATTGCCCCATTTTCTTTATGGTTATAAGCAAATTGAAATGCTCTACCCATTAAACTTTGATATTTACTGTTTAAATGATACCCACCAATTTTTTCATCAAATAATACATCTTTTGTTTTTATCGAAATCATCTTTGCTTGTTCTTTAGTAGCAATATTTGATAATAATGCCATTGCTTGCCCTGTTAGATTAACTGTATTTTGTTGATCTAATAATTCACCTTGTTCATTATAATATGCTTCATAACGATCGTAGTTAAATGCATTTGCTTGAATAAATGAAATCATTGGTTGAATTAAATCTTCTAACTTTTTAATTAAAGTTGTTTTTGCAACCTTAATTGTTTTTGCATCAAACTTAGAGACTTCATCAAAAAATACTTCTATATTTGCATCAAGTTCTAATAATTGATTTATTGCACTAAAAAATTCAAATTCATTTACTGGTATTGCTGTAATTAATTCTTTTATTATTCTTAAATTGTTTACATACATATGAGTAAAAGCGATTGTTTCTCCCTTTGCTTTTGCCATATCAAGTCCATCATTCCAATCTGCATCTTCTAGTTTTACATATCCATGAAGTCCACGATGATGAAATGCTACAAGATTTTGAAGTAATAAGTGTTCTAAAATTGTACCTTTATAACCTGTATTTTTTTCTTTATCATTTCGCACTTGATGTGTGTAATGTGTAAACTGATCAAAAAAGTAAGATTGTTTTCTAAGTAAAAAATCTAAATCATTGGTTTCATCAAGATACATTTTTACTGTAATTAAAGGCCATACACCATGATCTGACCAAATTCTTGTAATTGAATTTCTATCGGCAATAAATTCACCCGGTTTATCACCAATAATTGTCGCATTAGAACCATCAATTCTAACTCCAGCAAAATTATCAAATAACAATGCTAATACTTGTGGATCTCCAGTCATAATCATCCCAAGCAAATCTTGCCAAATATCTCTCCAACCTTTTCCGCCATGCCCATAATCATGATGTGGCAAAAACGAATTCCCATAATATCTTCTTAACAATGGTTGTAATGCAATCCATTTTAATTGTGTTGTAGTTACTTGATTTTCGATATTAAACTCAAATAAATCTAAGTATTTTTTAAATTTAAGATTAACAGTTTCTAAAGCTTTATGAAAGCCTTCTTCATTTAAATATGTTTGATATTTATTTTCATCAAATGATTGTGGCTCAATAGCAATTCCCATATAAAGTTTAATCGATTCATTAGGACATACTGAAATTTCTTCAAATTGAATTGCTCCCATACACTCATAACCATCAATTTCTTGATGTTTTTCAGTCAAATGATCAAATCCTTTAGGATACTCAAAGGACCCTCCATTAATATAATCTTCTACTGTAGGAATAAACCCACTAATAGTCATATCTGAACTCATAGCCAACACAGCATATGATGTATGATTTTCAAAATGTCCTTTTTCATTAAATAATAATGTTGGTTTCAATTCAACACTAAATTCATGTGTCATAATTCTATTCAATAATGAAGTTACATGCCGGTGATCACGAATATTATCAGCACTTCTACCATAAAGTGGTATTGCTACTGTTGCTTTCACTTTTTGAACTTTATCTGTTTTATTTGTATAAATAACCTCATGACATTCAATAAGTGCATCATCTGCAACAAAACTTGTTACTTCCATTTGATATAAAAAATTTACTCGTTTTATATTTTGATAAAGCAAATCAACGTTGTATATTAAATTATCATCTTGTTGTTCAATTCTTGACCCATTTAAATGATATGGTTTCCCATCTATATGAAATATAACATTTCTTGAAGTCGATAAGTGATATAAATCTAATTCAGATATTGGTGATAATGCATAATGATGTTGATCTAACTTTAAATCACCTTGCAAATAAGGTGTTATTGCACTTCTTAATCCTAGTCGATTAAAAAGTGGAAAGTAATATCCTTGATTACAATTTATGCGTATATTTTTTTTAATACTCATCACAATACCCTTCCAAGAAATCGGTTTCCTATTTATATTATAACAATTTATTTTTATTTGTAAAGTATTTTTTTCGACAAAATAAAATCGTTTTCATAAAAAACACTTTTTAAAAATCAAAAAGTGCTTTTTTATGTTTAAATGATTATTGTTTGAATACTATGAGATAATATTGAAACATATATATTATTTTCTAAACCTTTAATTTCTATATTATATTTAATATCTTTTTCATTCATCATCACAATAACAATAGATTGATCTATATTTTTAAAGACAACATAGCTTATACTTTCATCACCATAAGATTTTAATTGTATTGCACCTGGTCTAATGTATTTTGAAAAATGACCTATATAGTAATAAGAGGGATTTTTAATCACTTCTTCTTGAAAAATCTTAAATACAATTGGTGATGAACACAAATTATTTACATGATTTGGTCCACCAGTTTCATCTAAAAATAAATTCCAATCAATGTATGCTTCATTAAAATTTCTTAAATCATTTAAAATATTTCTGCCATATCTTTCCCCAACTGAATATTCATGTAAATGCGGCCCACCTTCTTGACAGCCTTCTGAAAACAATAAATGCTTATCAGGAAATGCTTCATGCGTTTTTCTAACTTCATCAAACAGTTCTTGGTCATACCAATGAAATGCAGTCCCATAAACATATCGATAAGCTAACGGATCACTTAAAACTGCTGTAGCCCGTTCAAGCATAAGATCTCGATTATGATCCCAAATATAAATTTTTACATTTTGTAAGTTTGCTTTTTCAAATGTTTTTCCTAGTACTTTAACAAATCTAAGTTCATCTTCATTTTCATAAATGCAAGAATCCCATCTCTGTGATGCCATTGGTTCATTTTGAACTGTCACTGCAAAAATATCAATACCTTGTTGTTTATACGCTTTTATAAATTTTACAAAATAATTTGCCCACGTTTGATCATATTTTGTTAGGAGTTTTCCACCTCTAATTGGTGATTGATTATCTTTCATCCAAAATGGAGGTGTCCAAGGGGATGCAAGTATCTTAATGTCTTGCTTTGCATATTTAGAAGCATCTTTAATACAATCTATAATTTGTTGATCTCTAGAAATATTAAAAGTATCTAATGTATCATCGCCATCTTTTATGTATAAATAACTTCCTAAACTAAAATCACATCCATGAATCGATACGCGCCCCATCGTATAACCTAAACCTTTAATTGGATCAAAGTATGCTTTCATTGCTAACTTTCTTTTTTCTTTATCAATACGTGATAAATTATAAACAGCAGCTTCAGTAAATGCTCCACCAAAACCAATGATTGTTTGTAGTGTTTGTTTAGGATCAATAATGACTTCTAATTTTTGATTATTTTCTTCTATTTGTAATGTGACATCTTCTAACCATTCGTTTGTTGATTGACAAGTTCTATATAGTTTCATCATTTACACCTCTTTCATATTCATTATATGTAAAAATTTCCGTTTTTCAACGACAATATTTTAAACTTAAAAAAAAGAAGTTTATAACTTCTTTGATTTTTTCTTATATAAATATATACCTGTGCCAAACAATATATCAACAATTAAATAGACCAAAACATTAGATAATATTCCTGGAATAACATAAGTGTTAAAATCGACCATTTGATCAAATGTTTCTTCATCAAAACCCATCATTGTGTTTTCATCATTTATATCTAAATAATTTTGATAATTATATG
>JBAYAP010000112.1:0-4569 GCA_041669715.1 Acholeplasmataceae bacterium | reverse complement strand
TACCAAAAATCCTATAATCCAAATTAAGATAAACATAAATCCATAAAATGATTCTCGTCTTTTTCTTGAAATATGGATTTTAATTTTTCTAAGTATAAATAAATCTTGACCTTTAAAATTTATGAAAAAATTATGATGCAATTTATCATTAATTTTTGTAAATATTGGATCAATTTTTTCTCGATAAAAATCACTTATTTTATCCCAAAGTGCTTTTATTTTTGATTTGATTAAATTTAAAATATGAGCAATTTTTGCCTTTAAATTTTTCATGAATTTACAACCTCATAACTTCTTTTTGCAACAGAAATGTCACCATCAGATTTTACGTCATATGTATAATTCACATAAATGATTACACCATTATCATAAACCACTTTGACAAATCCTGTTGAAAGGACTTCTCTACTAATCATTTTAGCATCAATCACTTGATTAAGTGCTTGACTTATAAATTGATAACTATCAATAACATCATCTTCATAACTTGAAAAAGTTGTCGTGTAATATATTGAAGATGCTGTATAGCGCATATTATATGTTTCTTCATAAGTAAGTACATAATTTGGATTCACTGCAAAATCGACCATCATTAGTAAACGATCATCTTCAAGCGCATTAAAATTTAAGTATTCGGTATAGTAAGAAACACTACCTTTTAATACAATCGGAATAATAGGTGCTAAATCAGTATAGAAATCATATTGAGCATTCGTTATTGGCATATCTAAATAACCCGTCATATAAGCATATAAATAGACATTTGGAGTACTTAATAAATTTTGATCATATAGATCTGCAATCTTTTGATAGAATTCAATAGATTGATCTCTATTGTATTTTTGCCCATCATAAAAACTAAATAAAATATTACCCATATAACTATATGATAAACCAGATACACCCAATTTATTAAAAAACGATACATCACTTGATGCTAAATCAAAACTATTTTCGGGATACAAATAATATAAATCCGTCACTTGTCCATTTAAATTTCTGGTTTGATATACCATTTTTAATTTTGATAAGTTTTTAGCAACATCACCATTATAAGAAACTCTATTAGCCTCTTCAGAACTTAATGTATAATCATCTTCAAAATAAATACTGTTATCCTGTGCGGTTATATAATTTATTAAATCAATATAATCATCTTTTGATTTAATACGCGTACGATAAGGATTTTCATAAATAAATCCATCTTTACTCCAACCCATAATCGTTGTTTGTTGATTTTTAATTCCCGCATCATAAAAGATATCATACATTTCTTTGACTTGGTTTGGCGTTGTCATTGTTATAGTCTTTGATCCAATAAATGTATCTTCTTGGTCAGACATAATATAACTAATGTTAATCGGTATTTGATTATTAGTCGTTACTTCAGTTGAACTTAAAACACCTTGTTCAATTAAATTATCGCGATAATCAGCAGCAATACCAACATAATCAGCTGCTTCATTGGATAAGAAATTATATTTAATTTTATAATTTGACGTAACGATATCATCATAAATTGCATCGTTTCCATCGCCAGCTTTATTAATTACATATTGATATATTTCTCTGACACTAAATTTATTACCAATACGTTGATATTTTGTATTACTTCCCCAAAATCTAGCAAATAATGTTGAATTTTCCGATCCTTCAACAATTGTTGCATAAAATCCATTTGCTCCAACTTCATGAACCATACCATAAATTGGTAATGTTAATTGTGATACTGTTTTAGAATCATAGCCCAAATCTGAACCATAATATCTAGCTTGAAAATAAGTATCATAGTTTTCATTTAACCTTACCAATGCCCCTACACCATCTGGTATTACCATATACCCAGGTATTTTATCTTCACGTGCAGCACCTAAATAAGGTAAAAGTTGTATTGACATTAATCTAAAAACATCGCCTGTTTCTTTAATAGATTCATTTGGAATATTAAAGATTAATTCATTATTTTCCATAGAAATCTCAACGATAAATTCTATATCTAATGCTTTAAAATCAACATTTAAAACTAAGCTTGTTTGATTTTGCTCAGTAACTGTTGTTTCTACAGCACTATAGTCATAACTATCATCTTCAAGATAAAACGGGCTTAAAAGATCATCGTTTTCTTCTGTTATCGCAGCATTGGTTAGATATGAAACATCTGCTACAGAATAAAGTGATGCTGTTGAAATAGTCGCAGATGAAACATTTGCTGCTCTTACATATTCAATCCATAAACCAGAATTCATTAAGTTTCTAGTTGCTGTATTATCTTCTCTAGAACCAGAAATACCTTGAAACTCAGGTCTTGATGACCAAGTATATCCTGTGATTTTATTATATATCACAAAAGAAAATGAATCTTTTTCAAAATATACTTTTAATTCATCAGTATCAAATAACTCTTCATATCCTAATAATGCTAAACTACTGTTTTCATAAGATACTTGAAAATCATTATGATAGGTATTTAATACTGCTAAATCATCTTCATCAATTTGTGTATATCTTGAACTTTCAAATAACAAGTCATTAATATAGGAATAATTTTCAATATCCTCACTTTGATTATTTACTAAAGATAGTTGATTGCCATTGACAATCATCATTGTGAGCATTGATGTAATAATAATCATGATTCCATATTTTATTATATGTTTAAACACGGTTAGTCAACTCCCTTACAATATCACTAAATAATCCATATACTTCACCAAGTAATAGATATACAATAATGATCATTGCCATAATCATAATTGCAGTAAATAATGATATTAATATATTGCCAATCGTAGGTTTCATATCATAGAAATGAATTTCTTTTACCATGATAATAAAATAAATAACTGTCACAGCAAGCCCAATATAGAGCAATGTGTAATATATAAATGATTCATTATAAGTTAAACTATTTGAAATGAGTGTGATTAAAGGTAAAGTCACAATCATCGGTAATAATGAATAAGCTGAAGCTTGGTAAACATCACTAAATTTACCTTCACCATCACGAATACTACATACAAGATAGTTTGCTACAACCCATAAAACAAATGGCACAAATATAATAACGATTTGTTGGAATAGATTAATTTCTGAAGCTATACGATCATTAAATAAGAAACTTGTTTTATATATCCAATAAATATATGCTAAGAAAAACAATAATAAATATATCGTTGCTGGCAAATTAGAAGCTTTCTTTTCACGTTTAATACCATAATATCCATCTGATGGATGCTTAATTATATAAAACGGAAATACAAGTTCATTATATAGTTTATATTTTTTTAATTGTGCTTTTAATTTCTTAAATGGTTTAATAACGAATGTCATAAAATGTGTAAACATATTAATTACATATAAGACAACCAATGCTAAAATACCACTCACTATAACATCCCCACTGCCAAGCAAAAATACATTTCTAACTTCCCAAAATGCATCTGAATATCCATCTTGATCACGGGCAACTTTATAATAAGTCATTGCTTTTTCATATTCTAATGATGAAAAATATGCATCTCCTATGCCTTGATTTGCTAAATCAAATAAAGCATTCATTTCCAATACTTCTGTCCATGGTTCAAGGGATGCAACGTATTGTCCATTTTGATATAAATCTACTGCATAATGGACCAAATCAGCAAATTCTGTTGGAATAAACACTTGTAATTGTGAAGATTTAGAATCAAGTGCATATATATTACTTTTAGAATCTACTGCAATTGCCGAAGGTTTATCAAATAAACCTTTTTGACCATATGTATCCGTACCACCGAAAACAAAAAGTACTGAACCATCTGGCCCATATTCTGTAATATAACCATCATCAGTAATCGTAAACACTGTTTCATAAGGACCGACAAATAAATCTTCTGTATTATCAAATCCCCAAACAGAAGAATCATAGACAATATTTGCAATATTTAATTTTAAATAACCATCTTGACCTTGTGTTGTTGTTAATATAAGTCCATCTTTATCAATAGCAATATTATAAACAGGATCAGGAATTAATTGAAACCATTCTCTTCTTGTTTCTTCATCAAATAATATATATTTTAAAACATTTTCTAGTGTTGAATCAATCGTATTTCCTCCAAAAAATCCAAAGAAATCACCATTATTTTCAAATTCAGCTAATCCATTTACATTACCGGCAAGTAAAATGTAGACATTGTCACCACGATCAGTAACAATTTTAGTTGGATCAAAAGCATCTTCATCACTAAAATAAGGGGAATTTGTCGGTTTTTCATATACAGCTTCTAATTCGTATTCTTCACTTAAAGTATTATAGACAAATTTTAATCCTTGTTTTAAGCCATAATCAGCAACATAAACACTACCATCAGATGAAACATGAACACCTTTAGGTTGATCTAATATGCCAACACCAATAACTTGGCTTTCATTATCTTGTAATGAATATTTAATAATACGTGAATTACCCGTATCAGCAATATAGACATTATCTTCATCATCAATTGTCAAATCTTCTGGTTCATCTAAAGTATATCCACCTAAATTATCTCTTTCTGATAATGGCAAATAGGCATCTTGTGTCCATAC
>JBAYAP010000111.1:0-4626 GCA_041669715.1 Acholeplasmataceae bacterium | reverse complement strand
GCACACCATTAGAATGGTTTTATAATTGGGGTATGAATATCCATTTTGGGAATTTTATTATTAATCCCTTATATATATTACTACATGCGTTATTAGCAACAGTGGTTATATTTGCGATGTATGAAATATTTAAGGCTATTGATCTAATAAGAGCACGTAAATTGGCATTTTCATCTAACAATCAATCATCACAAATTAAAATTTGATATTTATATATGGGAAGGATTTAAATGGAGACAAAATCAAACATTTCAAGATATGAAAATATCGCATTTTTAATTGCAAATCAAATATATGATGGCTCTATACCACTACATTCAAAACTTAGTGGAAGAACTTTATTATCATCAGAATATAAGGTTTCAAGTGAAACTATTAGACGGGCAATCCATTCATTAGTTAATTATGGCGTTGTTGAAGTTAAAGAACAAATAGGGGTCTATGCAATATCTAAGACTCAAGCTAAGGTATTTATTGATGATTTTTTATTAAAACAAAAACAAAAAAATATTAAAGTAGATTTGTTAGAACTTATAGAAGAAGAAAAGAATATACGTCATAAAAAAGAAAAAATGATGAAGAAATTATTAGAATCAGAAGCATTTTTTCCATTTGATTATTTTACAGTTGAAATTACGGGTGATATGAAAAACATCGGTAAAACAATTGAAAATTTAAACTTTCATCAAGCAACGGGTGGATTGATCATTGCTTATGAGTATAATCATATGCTTTATCAAATTCCCAAACCAACTACAACAATAGAAAAAAACATGGTTTTATACATCATGGGGGATTTAACAATTAAGAAAAATGTATTAAGTTTATTTGTATGAAAACAGAGGTGAAAGTCTTTCATCTCTTTTTATTTGGCTTTACAAACTGACAACCTTATGATATAATATAAGTTGTAAGAAGTAAAAGCGAGGAGAGATTATATGAAACTTTTTAGAAAAGCTTTTTTATTGATGTTTGCATTAGTTACAATTTTTTCAGTAGCAGCATGTCAATATGAAACAGATACGATTGTCATTGGCGAAGGTGATTGGAACAGCAACAGATTTTATAATCAAGTTGTTAAATATATATTAGAAAATGGGTATGATGAAACTGTAGAAGTGACTTCAGTGAGTACACCGATATTGATTCAATCTTTAACAGATGGATCAATAGATTTAAACATAGAAACTTGGTCAGATAATATGCCTACATATCAACAAGATATACTTGATGGTAACTATGTAGAACTTGGTGTAAATTTTGATGATAATTTTCAAGGAATTTATATTCCTCAATATCTACAAGATGAACATCCTGATTTAGTATCTATATCAGATTTAGCAAATTATAAATCATTATTTCCTGATCCTGAAGTAACTGGATGGGATGCTGAAAATGATAAGGGTGTTATTTATGGTGGCCCTTCATCTTGGCAAGTTACAACATTCTTTATAAATAAATTTGCAAATACTGATCTATATCCAGAATTAGCTGCTAATTTTGAGTTTAGAACTTTAGAATCAACTGCAACACTTAATTCTACATTAACTGCTGCATATGAATCTGAAGAAGCATGGGCTGGCTATAACTGGGAACCAACATCAATTATGGGTAGATATGATATGGTCTTATTAGAAGATGATATCGCTTATGATTATGATACTGGTGCTGGTTTAATACCAACAAACAATGTAACAATTGTTAGTACTGCTAATTTTGAAGAAGCACATGCTGATGCAGCTGCTTTCTTGAAATTGATGCATACGTCTTCAGCAATGGTTAATGAAGTTTTAGCTTATATGGATGAACAAGGATTAGATCCAGATGAAGTTGCTATATGGTGGTTACAAAATAATGAAAGTATTTGGAGTGCTTGGGTTTCTGATGAGGCTTTAGCTAAGATAAATACTGCATTAGATGCGGAATAAAACATATATGCGGCGATAATCGCTGCATATTTTTTTGAAGAATAAACGGAGGTAATTTATGTTAGGAATTCCAGAATGGTTAGACTTAGGTAATCAAATCGCTGATATGATTGATCGGTTTTTTACTTGGTTTACAAATGTTTTTGGTTGGTTATTTGATATTTTAAGAGTTATTATAATTACACTATTGGATGTTGTTAATAATTTAATGACAGCAACACCGTGGTGGATATGGCTATTGGTCGTATTGATTTTTATAGGATTTAAATATTTTACAAAAATAAGTGCAAAAATAAAATGGCTTACGATGATTGGGGTTTTAGTCGTATGGCTCGTATTATATAATGTTTTAGTTTTAAACCCAGCAGTATCTTTAGATTTAGGTAATGTTACAACACCTTGGTGGATTTTTATTGTATTCTTATTTTTTGCAACAAGATACTTATATCAAGGAAAGGTCATGATGGCTGTTATATTATCAGTATTATTGGCATTAATAGGTGTTTTTGGTGTATGGAATGAAATGATAAATACAGTAACGATTGTTATTATTGCAGTACTTATCAGTTTACTCATAGGTATACCAATGGGTATTTTAATGGCGAAATCTATTCATGCTAAAAAGATACTTCAACCTTTATTAGACATGATGCAAACGATTCCTTCGTTTGTATATTTAATCCCTGCTGTGATGTTATTTAGTATTGGTCGAGTGCCTGCAACATTTGCAACAATTATTTATGCGGTACCTCCACTAATCAGATTAACCTATTTAGGTATTGTTAATGTTGATGAAGAAATGATTGAAGCTGGCAAGTCTTTTGGGTCAACACCCAAACAGTTATTGTTTAAAGTACAGTTACCACAAGCTTTATCAACGATTGCAACTGGGATTAATCAAACGACAATGATGGCTGTATCAATGGTTGTTATTGCATCAATGATTGGTGCTGGTGGTTTAGGTAGTATTGTATTATACGCAAATCAAAATATTGATATTGGTGGCGGTTTTGTTGGTGGTTTTGCGATTGTATTTTTAGCAATCATTTTAGATAGATTACTACAAGGTGTTGCTGATAAAATTGAATCAACAAGAGGTGGCAAATAATGGGAATATCAATTTCAATTAAAGATTTAACAGTGATTTTTGGAACTGAAAAACAAAAAAGTCAAGCTTTAAAGCTTGTTGACTCTGATTTAACAGTTGAAGAAATTAAAAAAAGAACTGGAGCTACAGTAGCAAATAGAAATGTAAACTTTGAAATACAAGAAAATGAGTTATTTGTTATTGTTGGTCTATCAGGTAGTGGTAAATCAACATTTATTAGAACATTAAATTTATTAAATAAGCCAACTAAAGGTGAAGTGATTGTTGATGGCAGAAATATTGCTGATTTATCACAAACTGATTTATTGAATTATCGAAGAAAAGACGTTTCAATGATTTTTCAACATTTTGGTCTTTTTAGTCATCGTAATGTTTTAGGTAATGTGGAATATCCATTAGAAATTCAAGGTATGCCAAAAGAAGAACGGACTAAAATTGCAATGGAAGCTATAGAAAACGTTGGCCTTGACGGGTGGCATTTAAGTACGATTAAAGCTTTATCTGGTGGTATGAGACAAAGAGTAGGGCTTGCAAGAGCATTAACAAACAATCCTAAATTACTATTGATGGATGAACCATATAGTGCATTAGATCCGTTGATTAGACGTGATATGCAAAATGAATTATTAGCACTTGAAGATGATTCACAAAGAACGATTGTATTTATTACCCACGATATGAATGAAGCGTTTAGAATGGGCGATAGAATTGCATTGATGAAAGATGGAGAAGTTGTACAAATTGGTACACCTGATCAATTCTTTAAAAATCCTGCAAGTGATTATGTAAAAGATTTTATTGCTGATGTTGACAAATCACGAATTTTAAAAGTTAAAAACGTGATGAGAAAAATTAATAATACAGTTATATTTAATGAAACAATTGAAAATGTTAAGGCATTTTTAGAAGAAAAAGAATTAGATTACTGTTATGTTGTTGGTGATAACGGAAAACTTGTTGGTTATGTAGAAAAAGCAAGTATTGTTAGAAGTAATAAAGAAAATATTGAAACGTTAATTAAAACAGATGGTTATTATATTGTAAAACGTAATGATTATTTAAGAGATATTTGGAATGAATTAAAAGATACAACTTATGATGCACCTGTGATTGACATTAAAGGTAAATTTAGAGGTGTTATTGGTTATAATGACGTTTTAGAAGCATTAGCAGAATAATATATTTATATATAAAACTTGTTTTATCATTTAATGATGAGCAAGTTTTTTATGTTTTATTAGTATAAATATAACTAGATATTTAATCAGTAATAATGACTTTATTTACTAAAAATGAGATTGGCATTGACATTTGATGAAAAAGTCTTTATAATATCACTAAATCAATGATTGGAAATAGTAAGAATACCATTTTTATTTAAGAGAGTATGTGGCTGGTGTAAACATACATAAAAGTATTTTCTGAATGGCTCCAAGAGAGGAAGTTTGAAATAAGTAGGACTTCACGGGTACTCCCGTTATAGAGTTAAGATATAATTGTATCTGATGAGGGTTCTATATAAGAACTAAAATAAGGTGGTACCACGATATATTCGTCCTTTATGCTTATTAGCATAAGGGGCTTTTTTTT
>JBAYAP010000110.1:0-4671 GCA_041669715.1 Acholeplasmataceae bacterium | reverse complement strand
GCATCAAATTCCGCTGTTGTAGGATTGTTGATATCGTTAGTCCCTGTGGCAAACATCGCTTGCATATAAGCATCACGAGAACTATTATAAAATGCAATTTCATAAGTTGCTGAATCTAATAAGACATCCCAACCAGTTAAATCAGTTTGATCAACCACTGTTGTATTATATAAAATACCAACATTACCCCAAAAATAAGGTACAGAATATTCTAGTATATCAAATCCATTTGAACCTGCTGAAACTTCTGTTAATACTGATTCTAATCCTGTTGCAATATCACTATCTTTATTAAAAGTTGTTATTTTTGACCAATCAATTGGATCAATTAAATTTTCTGATGCTAATTGTTCAATTGCATAATCACTAGGAATCACTAAATCATATTGATTGCCTGCCTTCATTTGTGTTACTGCAACTTCATTTGAATCAAATGCAATTTGTTTTACACTAATATCATATGTATCTTCAAACGCTTCAACTAATGCATCATCGATATATTCTCCCCAATTATATAGTCTTAATGTGGGACCACTTGAGCAACTTGCCAAAAAGACAATTGAAAATGCTATGGTTAATGTTAATAATATTTTCTTCATTTTTATTCCTCTACCTTCTTTCCTGTTTTAAAATAGTCATATAGTATTTTAGAGCCAACAATAACCAATATTATCGTTGATAACGCATTAATAATTGGTTTAGGACTTAATTTATTTGTATATAAATAGATTGAGATATTCATATCACCACTAGAGCCTGCAACAAAATATGAAATAATAAAATCATCAAATGACATCGTAAATGCAAGTGCTGCACCCGCGATGATTGCTACTTTTAATTGTGGTAATATCACTTTCCATAACGCTTGGATTGGTGTTGCACCTAAATCGTAGGCAGCATCAGCAATATTTGGATCTAAGCTTTTTACTTTTGGATAAACTGTAATTAACACATAAGGTGTACTAAAAGCAATATGTGCGAGCAGCATCGTGTTATATGATGGTTCTAATTGCATTGCTCCAAAAAGCACCAACAATGAAACTGCCATAATAATATCTGGACTAACAATTGGAATATTGTTTACCGATAAAGTCAAATCACGAAATACTTTTTTTGATTTTGCTAAAGAAATTGCTGCTAATGTTCCAAAAACTGTTGATATCAATGTTGATACCACAGCAATCCAAATGGTCATAAAAACAATACTTTCACTTGGATTTGTATAATTAAACAATTGCGAATCCGTAAACAATTCAACATATCTAGAAAATGTAAATCCACTCCATCTCGTTAATGAATCACCTTGATTAAATGAAAATACAGCAATACTGATAATAGGTAAATATATAAAAATCATCACAAATATAAGGAAAATCTTTGAGCTAAGGTTAGTTTTCTTCGCGTTCATTACGATTAACCCCCTTATATTTATCTAATTTTTTAATGTAAAATATAATACCTAAAATAATAAGTGCTAATATAATAGCTACTGCTGAACCATAAGAGATCATGCCACTTTTTTTCACTTTTTGTTCAATTAGTGTCCCAATCATATAAATATTTTGATTGGGTGCTAAATATTGAGGCACAATAATTGTCGTTGCTGATGGTAAAAATACCATAAGAATGCCTGAGACAACACCAGATAGTGATAAAGGAATAATCACTTTCGTAAATGTTTGAATTTTAGAAGCACCTAAATCAGCCGATGATTCTAAAAGATTTTTATCAATTTTTGCTAAAATTGCATATATCGGTAAAACCATAAATGGTAAATAAACATAGATTAATCCAATAATAATACCAAAAGCATTATTCATTAAAAAAGGAAAAAATAATCTAAATATTTGTTCTAATGCTCTTACTCTAAGCAATGTATTAATCCACATAGGTGCATTGACTAAAATTAATAAAATCGCCGCATTTCTAGCTTTCATTGTTGTAAGTAAATATGCCAGTGGATAACCAATAAGCAGCGCACCTAAAGTCGTTGCAAACGCAATCCATATACTATTTGACATGGAGCGTACAAATGAGGCTTCAGACAAAAAAGATTGATAGTTTTCTAATGAAAAATTAAATGGAAATATTGAAGTTACAGCATCTGATTGAAATGATGATAAAATAAGTAAAAAAATCGGTATAACAACTAAGACACCAAGAAGTATGTAATAAGGAATGCCTAAATAGTGATCAAATTTTGATTGTTTATTAAACTTTTTTGAAGAAAATAGTGGATGCATTACCATTGCTCCATTATATGAAGATCTTCGGGTCCAAATACTAAATCAACTTCACTGCCTAATTGATGATAATCGGTTGTGTGAATTGTATAAACGCGATGCTTAGTTTTCACATCAATCTCATAGTGAACACCTTTAAATGCCACACTATCGACAATACCACTTATTTTTCCTGTACCCTTTTCAACAATATCAATATCTTCAGGTCTAATAACAATATCAACTTCTTGATTTCTTGAAAAACCTTTATCTACACAATCATAAGTCTGTTCATCAAATGTAACAATAAAATCATCATTCATCACACCTTCAATAATATTTGATTCACCAATAAAATTAGCTACAAACCGATTAATTGGCTCATTATAAATATCTTCAGGTTTACCAATTTGATATATTTCGCCTTGATTCATCACAACAATTTTATCACTCATTGTTAATGCTTCTTCTTGATCATGAGTTACATAGATAAATGTAATCCCTGATGATCTTTGAATTTCTTTTAATTCATATTGCATCTCTTGTCTTAATTTTAAGTCAAGAGCTGCAAGTGGTTCATCAAGTAATAAAACTTTAGGTTCATTAATTAAGGCACGAGCAATGGCAACTCTTTGTTGTTGTCCCCCGGATAATTTATGAACTAATCTATTTTCATAACCTTCAAGTCCAACCATTTTTAAATATCTTGTTACTTTTTCTGTTATATCTTTTTCTTTTGTTTTTTTTGTCACAAATTGTGATTCTAAATTTTCTATTTTTAAGGTAATTTCATTTATATTTTGTTCATTGATTTCCTTTTTTAAAATTGAAATTTCTTTTTTGAATCCATCATTAGGATCTCTTAATACTTTAACGATTTCTTTAAGTTCTTTTTTTAATAAACTAATTTCTTGAACATCTCGAGTCGCTTTAATCTTATCTTGATATAATTTTTGAGTCTTTCTAATTTCTTCCATTGTTTTTAAAGATTCATTTTTAACTCTAAGACCAAAAGCAACATTTTCAAATACATCTAAATGAGGAAATAATGCATATCTTTGAAAAACAGTATTTGTAGGTCTACGATGGGCTGGCGTATCTAATATAGATTGTCCATCAAATAAGACTTCTCCAGCACTTGGATCAATAAAACCACCGATAATTCTTAAAGTTGTCGTCTTTCCACAACCAGAAGGTCCTAAAAGTGTGACAAATTCATTTTGATATATTTGCAAGTCAATGCCGCGAAGCACTACTTGTCCATTAAATTCTTTTGTGACATCTTTTAATTCAATTAATGCAGCCATGGTATCTCCTTTATGTTTACTCCAATTAAACGGAGCATTATATGTAGGTTATAATGTTTAGTATTTATATACTTATAGTTAAACAATTTTAAACAAACCATATTTATTATATTACATATAAAAGATATGTCAACCCAAATACTAAAAAAAAATAAAATCATTAAAAAACATTAAAAATTTAAGTTATGTTATAATAAAAATATCAATATAAATACATATATTTAAAGGAGTGAATCTCATGTTTCTACAATCTTTATCAATGCTTAAAACAAAAAAATATCTGATTCAATTTTCATTATTTTTATTAACGTTTTTATTTATTTATTTTATTATCGATTCATTAAATATGACTTACACTGAAATGTCTGTAACTTATGGTATTTACCTTGTTATCATTAATATTATATTAAATATTGTAATGGCCATATTAAGTTCATTTCTCATGCATTTAAGTACATCCATGGTTGTTCTTAAGGGCAGTGAAGGCAAAGGATCTTCTTTAGGATTTCTTTCAATTCTATTTGGCATTTTAACTTATGGGTGCACGTCTTGTGTCATCGCTTTTTTTGCAAGTATTGGCATTGCTTTTTCCGTAATTGCATTGCCGCTTGCAGGACTACCTTATAAATTTATTTCACTAGTTCTCATCGGATTAGGGCTTTGGCTTATGATATATCAACTAAATAAAGGTCAATGTAAAGTCAAGCTTAACTAAAGTTTGATTTTTTTTTGCTAAATTTAAAAAAATAATATATAATCTAATTATGACAAGCTTGTCATATAGGAGAAAATATTATGGCAAAATCAACTTTTAACAATTTAGACCAACATAAACAACAACAAATTATTGATGCTGCAATATTAGAATTTTCTAAAACATTACCCAATCATATCAACATTCAAAATATTATTAGAGATGCTCATATACCGCGTGGTAGTTTTTATCAATATTTTGAAAATAAAGAAGACTTATACTTAACAATCATTGATTATATCAGTCAAAAAAAACAAGTCTTTTTTATGAATCATCAACTAAACTATGAACAACCATTTTTATCATTTATCACAGATGTTTATGTTTTAAGTTATGATTTTTTATTAGATCACCCAATATTGTATAAAGCCGGAAAAAATATGATGAG
>JBAYAP010000109.1:0-4686 GCA_041669715.1 Acholeplasmataceae bacterium | reverse complement strand
TCAGTAATACCATATGCTATATATGCATCATAATCTGTATAAATACAATTTATATAAATTTTTTGTTCATCCTCATCGATTAATGCAAATATTGGACTTATTCTCAAATAATATAATTGTGCATCTAAAAAAGAATCAAATATATTATATTGATTGCTATAAGAAACAAACATATCGTCAGATATATATGTATTCGTAAAAAAAGGAAATATAACATCCGTAGATGCTATAAGGGATTCATCTGTGCTAAGCTTATACCAAGGTTTTTGATCATGAAGTAAAAATGTATAAGATTCATAAACAAATAAATGAACAATTTTATCATCATAAGTATATGTATCTATGTAATATGGATTATCATATATTAACTGTTCAAACTCCTCAATATCTTTTACTGTAAATGTCGTTTCATTTTCAATATAATTAATTTGTATATTTATTTCTTCAACTTTAATTTCCCCCAGTGAAAATTCAATAGTTCGATCAATTGATTTAACATATATATTAGATGCTTGATTAAAAACTATAAAGATAACAACAACACCCGTTATAATGCCAAGTAGAATAATTGCTAATAAATAATATATACTTTTTTTCATAAACCCACCCCTATAGTATGTTTAATAAACCGTATTTTATATGTTTAGTATATCATTCTATACCATTATTAAATAGGGCATATATGTCCGAAAATAACGAAACTTTTTGCAATTTTTGATATTTAACTAGAAAATATAGAAAAATATAATATGTTGAGCTTTATATTTTTAATTTGTTTTATTGATTATTATTTGTATATCCATTTAATTCAACAGTTATAGATTCAATAATCACATCTTGATTAGGTACATCTTGATATCCCGTATCCACTGCAGCAATCATATCTAATACATCAAAGCCAAGCACCATTCCACCAAATGCCGCATAATTTCCATCTAAATATGTTGAATCTTTATGAACAATAAAAAATTGACTGGTTGCACTATTTTTTACGGATGTTCTTGCCATTGAGATGACACCACGTGTGTGTGATAAATCATTTTGAATACCATTAGAACTAAACTCACCGATAATTGGATCTAATGCATTGTCAACAATGCCACCTTGAATCATAAAATCTTCAATAATACGATGAAATATAACATTGGTATAAGAGCCTTCTAAAATATAAGTGATAAAGTTGGCAACCGTGATTGGAGCAACTTCTTGAAATAACTGTATTTTAATAACACCATAGTCCTTAACTGTTATGGTCACTAAAGGATTTTCATTATCTAAATAAGATGCATATGCTAAATTAGAATAATCAATAGTTTCTTGTTCGGTATCATCTAGTTGTTCTATTTCGTCTGCTTTTTGACATCCTGCTAATACAAATAATAATAGGATGTAAATTATCAAGTATTTTTTCATGTTGTATAACCCTCCATTAATAGATGTATTTTATCCTATAAAAAATAATTTCTTTTAAACAAATTAATATACTATTTTATTCAATTTTTTTTATGCTCTTGTTTTTAATTTGATAAATAACATGATGAATTAAAATTGTTTCCATGTCTCGATACAATTTCAAATCAGGATTATTAGATATGTCTTTATGTTGATCTAAATATATATCAAATTTCACTTCAAAAACGACATTAAATATACTTTCAATTTCAACAACTAATTGAATTTGTGAATCATCATTAAAATATTTTTTTAATATTTCATGATTTTCTGAAAAGGTTATAGTTAAACAATTATAACCGCGATTTAAAATATTTTCTGCATAATGACAATCATATCGATTTGTTGATTCATACTGTATTTCATCAACATTGTTAATTAATCGGATTGATTTACAATACACCTTATATACTGGTTTATTCATATAGTCAGATATTAGAAACACAAGTTGATATTTTTCTTGATTTTCATCAATCTTATTAATTGTAGACTGATTGTTTAGATTTTCTTTAGGCTTTAGCATTGTTATTTCTTTTTCAAAATTGATTAATGCGTAATTAAGCGTAATGTATTGATCATCTTTTTGTGGCAATTTTTGATTAATCTCGGATTGATTTTTAGCTTGAATATATACTGCCAATGAAAAGAAAAAAGAAATAGCAAAACCAGAAAAAGATAATACAAGTGCTGCAATATCAAGTGCATCATAAACTTCTTGGTCAATATTACTTACTTTTGTCGCATAATAAATCACACCGATGTCAACGACAAATACAATACATATAATAATTATGAATATTTTAATAAAATTTGGATTTTTGTTCATGTATTTATACCTCATTATATAAAATAATTATGATTTATTTTCCAAAAATAACGTATCATAAAAACTAGACAAGATTAAAAGCACTAAAATCATTGCTAATACAAGCCAATCAATTTTATCAAATTGTTCATGAATGACATCAAATACCGTTTTAAACATCGATAATGCTGTAAAAATCAACATTGAAGTTTTAACCATCACTGAATTTATATACATCTTTTGTTGTCTTTTCACATCAATAACTCTCCTTTTATTTTGAATCAATAAAAGAACTTTTTTCAAATATGGAATCACTCTAAGTGCTGATACAAGTTGAATACTTATGTTCATTTTGATATCACTAAAGATTTCTGCATTGATATTATTTAATTTTTCTATATTATAAGTTATCGTATTTTCATGTTCTGTTAAAGCAATATCATCATAATCGTATTTTTCAATATTATACATTAAATTATATCCATAATACCAATAAGATAAATAATACAAAATAGATTTTCTAAGCGATTCGTTATCATAGTTAGACGCATTAGCAAAAGCTATTTGAGTAAAAGCACAATCTGAAAACTTTTGATTTGAATTTTCTAGATCAAAATTTATTTTATCTAAGGATTCAATGGAAAGTTTGTTTGCTTCTATTTGATTTATTAATATAGGAATGTGTTTACTTAAATCCATGTTTTTATTATCTTGATGATCAAACGCATAAAAAGCATGCATATATGACAAGCCTGAATGTTGATTAAATCTCGAATATTGATCTCCATATGTTTTTGGACGTAATCTACTAGATTTATATTTAACTGTTTTTATAAATTCATTTGTAGTTTCATATACACTTGATTTAAACAAATTAATATCATAAACATCCATTCGTGTTTGATCATTAATAATAGCTTCTTTTTTCATCATATTAAAACTTAAATTAAACCTATTTATATATACATTTTTTGAAAAATCATCATTCATTTCAGTTGTTTGATTCTCATAATGAATCGTTATCAAAAAAGAACCATTATTCATCATATATACTTCAATATGATCATTAAGCTGATAAATGGTTAAACAACGATAAATATCTGGCTTTCTTTGCTTAAATGGATACTTGCTTATCTTTTGATTTAGCAATGCTAAATAAGATTTTATATTTTGCTCATCATGATCATCATTTCCGTTTGAAATAGAAAAATTATATCCACAATCAAAATGTGTTATTAGCGTCAAATCATATTTTATTTTATTCATCCTACTAAATCTCCTTTAACAGATATAGCAACAAAAATATTACTACCTATTTTTTAAATGTAACCATCAAAATCATTCCGAAACTTTTTATTAAATAAATTTATTTATTTGTTCTTTTAGATAATTATTTAATTTATTATCCATACAATAAATATAGCAACCTTTTTGTCCTCTCGATAAAAGTACCCTATATGTATTTCTTATAAGTTGGTCAATGATTGAAGCATCCTCGTCTTTAATTTTTCGTTGATGAGGTCTTTTAAATTCATTTGCTCCTGCTGGATGTTTTGTATAATCAGTCATTACTTGATAATTTCTATATATTAAATCATCACCAATAATTAAACCAACATACTCAAATTCCATACCTTGAGTAGTATGAATACATCCAACTTCATCTATTGCTTTTGGATCAGTAGCAAATGCTTTAGTCTTATTCCATTGCGCTGAAAAATCATCAACAACAATATCTATTGCTTCTTTATCTACTCTACTTATCCAAGGAAACACATCTCCTGATATAAGTCGAGCTTTATTGTTGATATTTTTTCCATGAATTGCATTCTTTAAATCCATAATTTTATCAAAAACTTTAATATCATATTCGATTTTTTGACCAGACCCAACAAACGGTTCATTATAAACAACAGAATCAATAAATGCCATATATTCATCTGACCCATTACAACGAAATTGTGATTTTAATTTTAAATTTTCATCATGATGAATATCTGCATGATAAAAATTAGCCCATTTTTTAATTTCGTCTATAGACCCAAAATCTTTAATATCTATATTTTGTTTTTTATCAATAAAGAAAACACTTACTTTACTTGCATTAATAATTTCTTTTATTTGGTTTTCACCATAGTACATAAATGATCTTTTTGTTTTTTCGGTTAATCTATGGGCTTCATCTACAATTAAACAATCAAATTGATTGCTTGCTGAATCTATAAAAGACCCAGAACCTTTAAATAAAGTTTTTAAAAAAGAATATCTTGGTATATCTTTTGTTAGTTTTTTAAAAAAGTTTTCTTTTAAATAAGAGCTTTTAGCAACATAAAATGCTGTATATGCTTTTTTAGATATCAATTTTCCTAATAAATCAATTGCTATAACGCTTTTACCTGTACCTGCACCACCTTCAACAATAATCACTT
>JBAYAP010000108.1:0-4765 GCA_041669715.1 Acholeplasmataceae bacterium | reverse complement strand
TTCTTTTTTGACTAATATGTGTATATATTTGAGTTGTTGAAATATCTTCATGTCCCAACAAAGTTTGTAGTGTTCTTAAATCCATACCATTTTCCAATAAATGGGTAGCAAATGAATGACGTAGCGTATGTGGTGAACATTCAGTTTCAACACCTGCATCATGTGTAATTTTCTTTAATAATTTAAAAAACCCTTGTCTTGATAATGTATGCCCCTGATTGTTTAAAAATAGATACGTCGTATGTTCATCCTTGATTAATTGTTCTCTACCATCAATCATGTATTTTCTAATCGCAATCACAGCCATATCAGAAATCGGCACAATGCGTTCTTTTTGTCCTTTGCCATGCACTAATATATAAGATTGATTCATGTGTATATCTTCTATTTTAACATTAAGTAATTCAGACACTCTTAACCCTGAACCATATATTAATTCTAACAACGCTTTATTTCTTAAACCTAATGCATCACTTTTATCAACTTGTTCTAATATAGCAACAACTTCATCTACTGATAATACTTTAGGAAGTTTCTTAGCAGTTTTTGGTGTTTGGAATAATTCAGAAATATCTTGATCAACTTCTTTTTCTATCCATAAAAAATGATGAAAACTCTTAATCGCTGTTAATTTTCTAGCAACACTTTGACTTGACATTTTTTTTGTCAGACTTTTTAAATAACCTTCAATATGTTTTTTTTCAATATATTGAGGTTTTGTGATTTGGTAGTTTTTTTCTAAGAAAATTTTATATTGTTCAAGATCACTTAAATAAGCAGAGACCGTATTTGGACTTCGCCCTTTTTCTTGTTTTAAATAATATTCATAATCTTTTAACAAATATTTCATATAAATACCATAAAGACTTGATTGCCTAATAGTGTTCCTTTCTTCGTTAATTTCAAGTATCCATTTTCTAATGTTACAAGTCCAATGTTTAATTTTTCTTTTAAATTAGGATACATTTTAAAAATATCAATTTCATATTTTTTTTCAATATCAGCAATACAAACACCTTGCATTTTTCTCAATCCAAAAATCAACTCATCTTGAATCAATATTTCTTTAGTTTGCCATGTTTTTTCTTTTTGAAAATGATCTAAATATTTTGACATCTCATATTCATTATATGTACGATAGCCATCAATAAAACCATGTGCCCCAAGTCCAACACCAATATATGGATCTAATGACCAATAGATTGTATTGTGTTTTGATTCATGATTAAATCTCGAAAAATTAGAAATTTCATATTGATGATATCCATGTCTAGATAAATACTTAATCACCTTTTCATACATTATAGCTTCTGTGTCTTCATCCATTTTTTCAAAATTACCTTGAAGGTATTGATGATAAAAATATGTTTTTTCTTCTAGTATTAATGAATAACAAGACACGTGTGTTATATCTAGTTCAATAATTTTTTTTAAATCGACTTCTAAATCTTTTAATGTTTGTCCCGGAATTGCAAATATCAAATCAATACTTATTTGTTTTATACCGATTTCTTTTAAATGTGCTACAGTATCATAGACTTCTTGATTGCTATGCTTTCTATTTAAATAATGTAATAGTTCTTGATTAAATGTTTGAACACCTAAGCTCACTCGATTAATGCCATATTTTTTAAATAGTAAACCTTTTTCTTTTGTATAGCTATCTGGATTTACTTCAATTGTATATTCTATCGGATGAATATCTTTAAGTGCATCAAACAACTTTTCCATTTGATAAATAGATAACATACTTGGTGTCCCACCACCAATATAAATTGTTTCTATCGTTTGAAAATGATTTTTATATAAATTGATTTCTTTAATCAATGAATCAATATATGTATTAACCATCTCTTCATTTTTAGGAATTCTTTTAACAAAATCACAATAATGACAAATATATTCACAAAATGGAATATGGACATAGAGTCCCTTCATTTCATCACATCCTTACTTATATTATACCTTTTATCATCCTATAAAAAAAGTGATGATTTTTTTAATCATCACTATTTGATAAAATTGCCATAAATGCTTCTTGAGGCACGTCAACTTTACCAATTGATTTCATTTTTTTCTTTCCTTCTTTTTGTTTTTCTAGAAGTTTTTTCTTACGTGAAATATCGCCACCATAACATTTAGCTAAGACATCTTTACGCATTGCTCTAATGGTTGTTCTAGCAATTATTTTAGTGCCTAGCGCTGCTTGAATAGGAATTTCAAACATTTGTCTAGGAATAAGTTCTACCATTTTATCACAAATAGTTTTTCCTCTATAATATGCAAAATCTTTATGAACAATAAGTGATAAAGCATCTATAACTTCACCATTTAATAAGATGTCCATTTTTTGAAGTCTTGAGGTTTGATACCCAGACATTTCATAATCAAATGAAGCATAACCTTTAGTTGATGATTTTAACTTATCAAAAAAATCATAAACGATTTCTGATAATGGAAGATTATACGTAATGGATGCTCTGTTTTCATCAAGATATTTTAAGTTCCCAAAAATACCACGCTTCTTTTGACTTATATCCATAACAGTACCAATATACTCTTTAGGTGTCATAATGGTTGCTTTAACAAATGGTTCTTGAATATAATCAATTACTTGTGGTGATGGTAATTTTGAAGGGTTATCAATTTCAATATTTGATCCATCGGTTAGAAATACACGATAAATAACTGAGGGTGCAGTTGCAATCAATTCAATATCAAATTCTCTTCGAATACGTTCTTGTACAATTTCCATATGTAACAATCCAAGAAATCCAGTTCTAAATCCGAACCCTAGTGCTTGTGATGTTTCAGGTTCATATAATAATGAAGCGTCATTTAATTTTAGTTTTTCTAATGCTTCTTTTAAATCATTGTATTGTTCAGAATCAATTGGATATAATCCACAAAATACAACTGAATTCATTTTTCGATATCCAGGTAATGCTGTAAGAGATCTTTCACTAGCATGCGTCACAGTATCACCAACACCTACGGTACTAATATCTTTGATTGCCGCTGTAAAATACCCAACGTCTCCTGGACCCAAAACATCTCTAAACTCAGTTTTTGGTGTATGAACACCAACTTCAATGACTTCATATTTTGCTTTTGATGCCATAAATTCTATAACATCACCTTTTTCAATCGTTCCATTAAAAACTCTAATATAAGGAATAACACCTTTATATACATCAAATATAGAATCAAAAACAAGTGCTTGAAGTGGTGCATTTGCATCCCCTGTTGGCGCTGGAACAACTTTGACAATTCTTTCTAAGATATCTTCAATACCAATGCCTGATTTAGCTGATGCTAAAATAGCATCTTGCGCAGGAATACCAATGATATCTTCTATCTCATTAATTACTTTTTGAGGTTCGGCACTAGGTAGGTCAATTTTATTTATCACTGGAATAATTTCTAAATTATTATCAATTGCTAAATAAACATTTGCTAATGTCTGTGCCTCAACACCTTGAGCTGCATCAACGACTAAAATAGCACCTTCACACGCTGCAAGTGATCTTGATACTTCATAAGTAAAATCAACATGACCTGGAGTATCGATAAGATGCATAATATAAGTTTGTCCATCTTTTGCTTTATATTCTAATTCTACCGCATTTAATTTAATTGTAATACCACGTTCACGCTCCAAATCCATCGTATCTAAGAGTTGTGCTTTCATTTCTCTTTGACTAACAGTATTTGTCTTTTCTAATATACGATCAGCTAAAGTGGATTTACCATGATCAATATGAGCGATGATAGAAAAATTTCTAATTTTCTTTTGTCTTTCGTTTAGTGAGTTCTTGTTCATATATATCATTCATACCTTTCTTCTACAATATTTTATCATTGATTACCCCTTATTGAAACAAACAAAATAATTATATTTAGTTTTTGTAATATTTTAAGTTAGAAAACGCTTTATAAACTTTTCATTATATATTTTTGTTGCAATAAACAACTTTTTTGTTATAATAATAGCGAAGAAATAAACAATACATCGGAGGAATTAAATAAAATGAAAAAGACAATTGCACTACTGTTAATTGTGGTTACATTATTGTCGCTAGGTGCATTTAACTCAAGCGAATTTGAAGTAGATGGCGAATTTTTGGCATATGAGTATGGTGTTCATTATAATACACCTGAAGTTACTTGGGTAACTGTTACTGTTGAAGATGGCGAAATTGTTGCATATAACATTAATGCTCGTCAAGGTTACAGTGAAGATACTACTGATCCAGCTGATTCAGTAGCTGACGTATTTGGTTGGAATGACTTAACTAAAAAAGAACTATTAGAAGATTATGGTATGGCTGCAGTTGCTGGCGGTTTAGAATGGTACGAACAAGCAGCAGCACTTGAAGCTTATTGGTTAGAAAATGGTGTTTCAATTGATGATTTAGATGAAAATGGAAATATCGATGTTGTAACTGGTGTTTCAATAACTGTTGATGCTATTTATGATTTAGCTCTTGAAGCAATTGACAATGCAAAAGCTGGTAAATTTACTGCTCTTGGATTTAGTGATGATGATTTATACAGTGCAACAATGACAGTTAGTAAAAAAGGCGAAGTCTCAGATTTATTACTTGATGTATTACAAGGTAACCCTGCAAATGGTACATTTGCATGGAATGCTAAAACTAAACAAGAATTACAATTTGACTATGGAATGAAAGATAGTGCTTATTCTTCTGGATTTACTTATTCAAACGGTACTTGGGTTTCAACAGGTAATGCCGCAACACTT
>JBAYAP010000107.1:0-4882 GCA_041669715.1 Acholeplasmataceae bacterium | reverse complement strand
ATTTTCAATTGATCTAATACCGCCATCAAAAGTAAATTCTTTATATTCGAAAGTTGAAACAAGTCCCCCTACTTTATCTTCTTTTTCTAATAAAAGCACTTTTTTGTTATCTTTTGTTAAATAAGCAGCAGCTGTAAGTCCAGCAATACCACCGCCTACAATAATTACATCATACATGGCTTTCCTCCTTTTTGGCATTTAAATTTAAACCTGTAAGTTCTAAACTTGATTTCCAAATTAGTTCTTGTTTATTTTTATCTCTTGCATGTTTAGCTGGTATTTCTAAGATAGTTAAGTTATAAAATTCACCACTATGTGCTAAAACTTCCGGTGAAGTTGCTAAATAGTGAATAGCATCTGATGATATATGAACATCTTTTAAAAGCATTGAAGTAAAAAGTTTTGAAGATAATCGATATAAAAAACCATTGTTTTGTCCGATGTTAGTTTTAACAGCGCCAGGATGCATCGCAATAATTGTTACACCACTATCTTTTAATTGTTTAGCAAGTTCGTATACTGTATAAAGTTGTGCAGTTTTAGATGCGCCATAACTTCTAAGACCAGTATATATATGTTTTTTAAAGTTTAAATCATTTAATTTTGTACTATAAAAACGATGACCTTCTGAGTTAACTTGAATAATTCTTGAAGGTTGACTTTCTTTTAATTTATCTATGAGTAACATTGTAAATAGAAATATACTTAAATGATTGGTTGTATAAACAAGTTCAATATGATGTTTGCTTAAATGTTTTTTTGTTGAATGAATACCAACACTGTTAACCAGTATATCTATTTTTTCATAGTTGTTATTAATATAAGTAGCAGCTTGTCTTACACTATCAAAATCTGAAAAATCAGCAATTACAATATCAACTTTAACATGATATGTGTTTTCAATCATATCTTTGATAGGGTTTGCTTTTTCTTGATTTCTTACAACCATAACAAGATTTGCATGGGCTTCGGCAAATTTAATTAAAGTAGCTTTACCAACACCAGAAGTAGCTCCTGAAATCACACATGTATAGCCATCCATATTTAAATCACTTGTTTTTTGTTTCATTTTTCCATTTGGAATAAATTGTAATTGTTCAGGCCATTTCATAAAAAGCTCCTATCCGAAAAATGTTTTCATAAACCAGCGATAAATACCTCTATATACTGGTACTCTTTGGTACATATCGCCCCAAAGGTCATAATAATCTCGTTGTTCTATTATTTTACCATCATCACTTAATGTAAGTCTAGATGTACCATACATAGATGTCTTAGGAAATATTCTAAATTTCATGGTCATTGTCCATTCCATAAAAATTAAATGATCTTCTTTAATGATATGTTTGATATCCATCTCTAAACTTTTACAACGTTTTGTTAGACGTTTTGTCATTTTTGTAAAATCGTCCATCCCATGTATTTCTTGAATTGGATCTTTAAAAAATATGTTTTTAGCATAATATGGAAAAATATGAGACCAATCGGGTTTTCCATCAGTTCGATAAGTTTTAGACCATTCTTTGGTAATATCTATAATGAGCATTTCATCTAAATTATAATTTTTTAGTTCATCTTGCATATATGCCTCCTATATAAACATTATTTCAATACCAGAAAATAATCCAGTATCTTCAAATATGAGTTTCTTTTTCTTATAAAGTTTAATGGATATCGTTCCTGATAAGCCTTCTTTAATCTGATGATCCATTTTACCTTCATAAGGTGATACTAACGGGACAACATGCTCTTGAATAGCTTTTATTTCTAATGTATATCGATGTTTCTTAATTTTAAAGTAAACATCATTAGGATTGATTATTTTCTTTTTGATTCGACTAAAATTATAAGTTGAAAAAATAAATTGTTGATTAAACACATATAGATTTGAAATCAAACCATTAAATTTTAAACCCATAAAAGGTATCGTTGCATAAGAAAACATAAACGATGTATCTTTTTGTTTAAAATGATTTGATTGTAGCCAAACATATTTACTTGGAAATGATCTTCCCCAATCTTTTTCAATGTAGGCTTGTGTCTGATTAAAATCAAGATGTATATCCTGATATTGTAGTATACCAGAAACATCAGATAACATCGAAACTACTGCATGATTACATTCCATATTTGGAATATAAGCAAATGGACCCATGATGTTAGGTTTATATAAAGTTGATTTAATAGGTGTTGCGTTAGAAATATTTAAAGTACCATCTAATGTTAAGGCATCACTTTTGAGATGTAATGTGATGTGGTTATTAGAAAATGTATTATTTTTGATTGTAATTTCAAAAAGTTTTTTGTCGAATTTAAAACATTTTATGTCATATCTAAAATAGAATGTCGTAAGCGAAGGCTCATGAGATTCTTTATATTTAAACACTTGAATAAAAGCATGCGGATCGATTTTATTTAAACTTATTCCGACAATGATTGCGAGTGCATGATTTTGCTGTTTATCTAAAAATTTATAATACCAACCTTCAAAATAGTTTTTCTTTTTTAGATTGCCTTGGAAAATATCTGCGTGCTTTATTTTATAGAACATGAATATCTCCTTTGGTGCTTTGTATCTTTATTATAACATTATGATATAAATATTTAAGGTATATTTTATATGTAAATATCATTTGAAAATTATAAGTGGTTATTAATAGTTTGATTTATTTATGATGTTTATAAGATAAAATATATAAGAAGGGTTTAAGATTCAATGATTATATATGCATAAATTCATGTATAATAGAAGTATAGAAAATGATTAAAAATCAAAAAGAGGAAAATAAATGGATGATATAAGAAAAAAAATTGCATTACTTATTGATTATGATAATTTCAATCAAGAAAAATATTTACCTATTTTATTTGATGAATTAAATGAAATTGGTGATGTTTTAATAAAGTATGCATTTTATTCAAATTTAAATGACGGAACTATTCGAGAAAAATTTATAAAGTATGGCATTGAACCGATGAGCCAAATTGCTTATACAAAAGGTAAAAATGCTGTTGATATTAGAATGACGATTGAAGCAATGAATCTTTTAAGTAAAGATTATATTGATGCTATATGTTTAGCAACATCAGATAGTGATTTTACACCCCTTGTTTATCAGTTACAAAAAAATAATCGTTATGTAATTGGTGCAGGTGATAATAAAGCATCAACGACATATATGAATGTATTCAATGAATTTATTAGTGTTGAAAAAATATCAACACCTGATGAAGAAGAAGATGTACAAAACTCTAAAGGAAAATATATTGATAAATTAGCACATAGCGTTGATCATATTATTGATTCAAATCATGACGAAGAAGGATATGCAAATTTTTCTTTTGTTATTAATATGTTGAAAAGTCAAATGAAAGATTTTTCACCTAAAAATTATGGTGCAAAAAATAAACAAACATTACCATTCTTTAAAACACAACTTAAAAATAAGTATTTGTTAAAACATGAAGGTACGCTTTGGTTTATTAAAAGAAAATAATCGTTAAATAATTTAAAAGAACTTTGATTATTGAAGTTCTTTTTATTTGTGTACGTGTATATAACCTTGATTTATAAAAATATTAGAAATAAGATATAAGTTTGTTAAAAAAAGCATTAAACATGATAAAATAAGCACATAACTAGACAATAGAAAATTTGGCGAACAATTAATGAAATGGGGAAATTGATATGTTTGATTATCTAACACTAATGAATGTTTTTGTAGCAGTAATGATTACAAATATAGTCATTTTTTTGACGTTTCATAAATTTTCTAATATTAATTTTAGTGAATTCATTTTTTGGTTAATATCTTTTGTTTTACATACAATAGGATTAGCATTTTATATATACAATACTTCACACTTTAGTATATATTTAATTATGGTTCAAAATATCTGCATTTTAACAGCTGTTTTATTTATGATATTTGGTGTAAATGCATTATTGAATAAGAAAATAGAATATAAATTTGCTTTTCTAAGTCTCATATATTTATCATTGATAGTTATGGAACTTTTTATTAGCATTACAACCAATCAACGTATTATGATTATTGCTATAATGAACATTATGATGTATTTAATTGCTATTTATTATGCATATAGAGTCAAAATTAATATTCATGTTAGATTTATTAAGAATTTAAAATTCATATTATTTATGTTTGTTGTAATTAATTTATTTAGGATAACATCAAGTTTACTAAATCTTGAAAATACATATTTTGTTAGAAATTGGTTAAATAGTGTCATTATTATATTTGGCATATGTTTGCACATAGGATTAACATTTGCAATTCTTTATATTATATATGGAAGAAATCAATATAAGTTTGTTGATTTGGAATATAAATATCAAAAGAAGATAGCTATAAGTAAAAGCGAAGAAAAATTTCAACAATTATTTGAACAAATGCCACTAGGCATTGCTATTCATCAATTGCTTTATGATGATCATGGGAAGGCTATAAATTATAGATTTTTAAATGTCAATCATAGCTATGAAGAACATACAACATTGAAAGCAAAAGACATTATCGGAAAAACACTTTACGAAGTTATTCCTGATGATGCACCAATATGGTTAAAAAAATATACGAATGTTGTTAAAAATAAATCAGTGATTAGTTTTGTTGATTATTCAAAACCTTTGAACAGTTATTTTAATATTGTTGTATATCCAATTGAAGAAGATAAATTTGTTACAATTGTTAATAATATAACAAAAGATATTCATAAAGATCAAGAATTGGAATTTTTAGTAACACATGATTATTTAACGAAACTTAAAAATAGACAAGAGTTTCTTAAGGATTTGAAGACTTATAATGAAATTGAAGGTATTTCTACAAAACTCATCTTGATGGATATTGATGGATTT
>JBAYAP010000106.1:0-5070 GCA_041669715.1 Acholeplasmataceae bacterium | reverse complement strand
TAATGAAGTTTCAAGTGGATTAGTATTAGTACCAGAAGGTAGAGAAGAATCACTCGTATCAGTAAGTTCAATTACTTATACATTTAATATCGAATGGGCTGGAACTACAAGTGATAAAGATACAGCTGGAGCAACTGGTCATTTATTAGCAAGTATCGTATTAAGTGGCGCTGATTCTTCTTTATTAGAAGCATTATTTACAGTAAGTGAATATGCTGGTGCAAACGTAGTTTATGGTTCAACAACTCAAGTTACAGTAACAGTAACATTTACAAATGAACCAGCAGACCAAGATCAATATGATTTAATTGCAAGTAAATTATTATCTTTAGCAGTAACATTTACAATTAATAACGTAGTTGAAGCTTAATTTAATATAATTAATTAATATATTAAACATACAAAATAAAAGCGGCAGATTGTCGCTTTTAGTTTCTAAAAAGGAGTTGAAAGAATGATTATAAAATATATAAAATACATGTTAATATTATTTATATCAGCCTTATTTTTAAGTCTTCTTTCAGCAACGACTTCTTATGCTTATTGGGCAAACTCTATTTCAGGGTCAACTACTAATACCACAGAAACAACAACTGTTGGTACTTGGGATTTTACAGATGGCTCACCAGAAGGTATTGATGCCTTTGAACTTACTACAGCATATGATACATTTGATATGGTTTGGTATAATAATCAAATTTATATTAATTATGGATCATATACAATTAATAAAGAACCGACAAATACAGGTAATTGGACAACTTTAAATGATTTGAACTGGTATTCAACAGTTACATATCGTGATGGTGATATCGTTTATCATGATGGTATTGTTTATGAAGCACAATGGGAAACAACAGGTTCTGAACCAACTGGAGAATCAGTTAACGGTGTTTGGACCTCTTTGATGCAAAATAATGTAGCATGGGTTACCGGACAAGCAACATCATTAAATGGTATTGTATATCATGAAGGTCAATTATGGATGTATAAAGGTTATTATACAACAACAGAACCAGGATCAACTACGAGTTGGGCTTTAGTTGGTAATTTAGCTTATTCATCAAATTATGTTTATGCCGATGGTGATGTCACACTTTATAATGGTACTTATTATACAACAACAAATGGTGGTTGGGCATCAAGTTCTACACCAGGCACAAATAGTGCATGGACTGCATTAACAACACCTACTTGGTCTAAAAGTATTAAAAATGGCATAAAATATGTTTTACATAATGGTTTATTATATAAAGCAGTAGCTACAAATTATAGTCTGTTAAAAGGTAATGAACCTGGCACCTCAGGTGCATATGGCGTATGGACAGCAATAAATACACAAACATGGCAACAATATAATACTTATGCCGCTGGTGATTTAACAATGTATAATAGCAATGTTTATGAATTGGAAAATATAGCAAATTCTATATATACACCAGGTACAGCAGCAAATAGTTGGAATATTATGAATTCAATGGATTATGTCCAAAATTCAACTTATGTCTTAAATGAATATGCTATCTATAATGGTTTGGTTTATCAAGTTGTTAATGTAACAAATGCAAATTCAAACTTACCAGGTACAGCAGCAAATGCGTGGAACTTAATGAATGGTTATCAATACCAATGGTTTAATACTTATCAAACTGGGGATATTGTTTTGTACAATAATGTAGTTTATGTAGCATTATCAACAACGACAAACCATATACCTGGAGCAACCGGTTCTAGCGCTTATTGGGCAATAAACAGTTAATTTAATATACTTTTATTTTACTATTTTATGATATAATGACATTGTGTTTAAATTAAGATGATAAAAGTGAGGTGTCATTATAGAAATGAAAAAAGATTCTATAAAAGAAATTGTATCATATGTACTATTTGGACTATTAGGGGTATTAATTGTATTTATTTTAATGCTTAGTGCTTTTCCTAATCTTGCATTATCGACATTTGGTACAAGAGCTTATATTGTTAAATATGATACAATGGAACCTACTTTAAAACCATATGATTTAGTGTTTATTAATCGCGTAAAAGTCGATGAATTAGAAGAAAATGATTTAATTACTTTTTATACAGATGTAAACTATGATGGTGATCAAGAAATGGTTACTTACTATATATATAGCGTTACTGATGTTAATGGTACACCAGTATTTCGTGTAAATGCTGAAGGATCTTCTACACCAGCAAATGCTATTTTAACAGAAGATACGATCATTGGTGGATATAGTTTTAGAATTCCATTTTTGGGACGTATTATTGAATTTATAGCAAGTCCTTTTGGGATTGCAGCAATTGTGGTTAATGCGGCAGTGATTACTGTTATTGTTATAATATTAAAAGATCCAAAAAAGAAAGAAACTAAACAAAAAGAAAGTAAACAGAGTGAATGATGTTTAGCAAGGATGTGTTAACAATTGAATGATTTATTGACAACCAATGAAATATTACAAATGATTGAACATTCTCGCAAACCTTTAGAACAAAAAACTATAACTCATAAAGAAATATTGTCTAAAACTGGTAAAACATTCTATTGGATTATTGTTGTATTTAGTATATTGCATTTAATATATTTGTCTATGCCACTGGTATTTAGCACAGAATCTTTAATTGAGATTTTAGGTAGTGAACCAGTAGCTGTTGCTAAATTAGGACAAACACCGCCAGAATTATCATTGACGGTAATTAATGTAACAAACATAGATTTTGAAGATCTAGAAATTGGTGATTTTGTTATCGTATATGCTGAAACACAAGATGTTTTTATTCAAAAGGAAGTTGTTATCATAGATGATGAAAATTTAACATTTGAAGCATCTTATGCAGGACTTACATTAGAAACATATAGTTCAGATGATTTTATAGGTAAGAGTTTAGGGGATGCGAATATATTACAATTATTTAATTATGCAGTGGGTACAGTTAGCGGATATATAGGTACTTTTGTAACTTATATTGTCATACTTACTGTTGCACACTATATTATATTTCATAAACCAAAGAATACTTTAGAAGAAGGTAGTGATACAAATGGATAATAAAAAATCATTAAAGCACAAATTGATGAGTATATTATTTTATGTAGTCACTATTTTTTTAGGTCTTTATATTGTGATGAGTATAATGGCACCGACAAAGGTTATCGATGTTTTTAATTTTCAAATAGCATCAGTACCTACGAATAGTATGGAACCTACGATTGAAGTTAATGATTTGATTTTTGAAGTAAAAACTAATCCAGATAAAATTGAAGTAGGCGATATTATTATATTTAATAATTATTTGCCGGCAGATTCTGATGGTGATGGTAGTAGTGACACGTATGCTTTAGCAAGTGTGGTTCATAGAGTCGTTGAAATAAATCAAATTGATGGTATTAAATATTATGTGACTCAAGGTGATAATCTTAATAATGAAATTGATGTGGTTTATGAATCTTTAGAAGATGCAGTTAATGATATACCGGGGAGTATCGTTAAAGATGATATTATCGCAAAATATGCTTTTAGAATTCCTTATATTGGAGCGATTTCTATTTATGTAAGCCAACATGTAGATCCAGTGTTTATGGGATTAATCATTATAAATATTATTATTATAGTTGCTTTAATTAAAGTGCTTAAGAAAAAACCAGATAAAGAGGAAGCATCAGATCATGACTTGGAATGATTTTATTGAAATACAATTAAATCAACCATATTTTCAAAATCTTGTACACTTTTTAAAAGAAGAAGATAAAACTAAAGTTATATTGCCGCCAAAAGAGCAAAGATTATCATGTTTTAACTTAACACCTTATGATCAGGTTAAAGTGGTTATTGTTGGACAAGATCCATATCATAATTATGATCAAGCTCATGGACTCGCATTTAGTGTGGTTTCAAAAAAATATCCGCCTTCTTTAAAAAATATTTTTAAAGAACTTGTTGATGATTTAGGTATCACATATCCAACAACTGGTAATTTATCATCATGGGCAAAACAAGGTGTTCTTTTATTAAATACAGTATTAACAGTTGAATTGCATCAACCACTGTCTCATCAAAAAAAAGGATGGGAAACATTTACTTTAGAAGCTATAAAAAAAGTGAATGAAAAAGAAGAACCTGTTGTCTTTATTCTATGGGGAGCAAAAGCTAAAAGTTTTATGAAATATATTGATCTAAATAAACATAAGGTGATCACTTCGGCACATCCATCGCCATTATCTGCATATCAAGGCTTTTTTGGATCAAAACCTTTTTCAAAAACAAATCAATATTTAAAAGAAAAACAATTAAAAGAAATTGATTGGACTTTGTAGTCTATCACTTTCTTTTTTATTTTAAAAGTGTATAATATGTGTAACAGAGTAGCAAGGAAGCGTTAAGTGTCTAATCATGGGATGTCGGATTAGAACGAACACAAACGTGGCGGTTTCCTTTCGCGTCCGCTGTAAAGCACATTTATAGTGGACCTCAATTTATAGGAGGTCTTTTTTCATGAAGAAACATGATTTATTAGTTAGAGTTTTATTTGCCGTTTCATTAACGGCAATATCTGTGGTGATTGATGTATTTTTTAAATTTGTATTAAATATATCAAATTTTGGGTTACCATTTTATGCCATACCGCTTGTTATAGGAAGTATGATGTTAGGTCCTATCTTTGGTGGTGCGATGGCTTTAATTGCTGATGGTTTAGGTGTCTTAATGTCGGGTTATGTCTATTTGCCATTATTTACAATTGCTGCACTTGCATGGGGAATCATACCAGGATTAATTATTAGAAAAAAATATAATGTTGCAAAACTTAGCATTGCGGTTTTAATATCTTATCTTATGGCAAGTTTAGCAAATTCTTTTGCACTATATTTTTATTATGGTGCAGGAACAACTTTTTTAACGCTTGTTTTAAGATTGTCACTATTACCATTAAATTCAGTGATTATTGTGATGATTACAAAAGATTTATATAAGCGGCTAGAAGTAATTGTTCCAAAACATTTAATGTTACAACTGATGAATAATACGCAATAAATTGCGTATTATTTTTTTATAAGAAGATGTAATCATG
>JBAYAP010000105.1:0-5143 GCA_041669715.1 Acholeplasmataceae bacterium | reverse complement strand
ATTCACGTGATGCAGCTTCAATTTCTGTAGATAGTCAAGCAGCAGGTACAAGAGTTTTAAAGCGTATTGATACAGATACTTATCGCGTATTTTATCCTGCAAATGTTCCGACAACACTAACATTAGATGTGATTATATTAGGCATATTTTATAATGCGCTTTTAATTATATTTGGTTTATTTTTATATAGTATTGTTCATGCTGTAAGTAAAAATACCATGCGTTCAAGAAGCAAAGACTTTGCTATTTATCGCTCTATTGGTGCACAACAAACAATAGTTGCAAGACTAGTTGTTATTGAGCAAGTGCTTATCGCTTTTGGTAGTATTGTATTAACAGTTATAACCATTAATGTAATTGCACAATTTGTAGCAACTATTAAAACATACCTAACAATTTTAACTGTAAGTAATTATCTATATTTATTTACCTTATTTATATTGTTTGGTGCGTGGTTAGGTTTAAGATTTAATAAACGTATCTTTAAACAATCAGTGATTGAAAATATTAATATTTCTAAGGAGGTAAACTAAGATGATTAAATTAAATCATTTAGATAAATACTTCTTTAAAAATAAGAAAAATGAAATTCATGTTATTCATGATGTTAATTTAGAGTTTCCAGATCAAGGACTTGTTGTTTTATTAGGACCATCAGGTTCAGGAAAAACAACACTTTTAAATGTTATTGGTGGACTTGATAGAATTGAAAAAGGTGAGATTGTTTTTGATGATCAAGTGATTAATGGGTATCATGCCAATCAATGGGATGATATAAGAAATGAAAAAGTAGGATATATTTTCCAAAATTATAATTTACTTCCAAGCTTAACAGTATTTGAAAATATTGCTTTTGTCTTAAGATTATTAGGCATTAAAGATGAAGCAAAAATACAAGATAGTGTTTATTACATATTAAAAGCTGTTGGTATGTATAAGTATCGTAAAAAACGGGCAACTCAATTATCTGGTGGTCAACAACAAAGAGTAGCAATTGCTAGAGCATTAGTGAAAAATCCAGAAGTAGTGATTGCTGATGAACCTACAGGTAACTTAGATAGTAAAAATACATTAGAAATCATGAAAATCATTAAAGAGATTTCTAAAAACAAATTAGTTGTTTTAGTTACTCATGAAAAAGATATTGCTAAGATTTATGGTGATCGTATCATTGAGATTAAAGATGGTCAAGTCGTTAGTGATATTGAAAACTCTTCAAAAATGGATTATGAACATATTGATGATAATATTGTATATTTAAAAGATATGTATGAAGTGATTAATCATGAAGATAATCAATTTGAAATGAAGATGTATGACGAAAAACAAGGTGCAAAAGAGCCAGTTAAAGTTCGTTTAATCGTAAGAAATAAGACATTGTATATCGATGTTGATAGTGTTTATCAAAAAGTGAAACTTATTGATGAAAATTCAAACTTAATTTTAAAAGATGAACATTATGAAAAAGAAAATCAGGCAGAACTTATCGATACTTCTTTTGATAGTAATTATTTAGATTTAAAAGATTATGAACGACAAAGTAAAATATTTGTTTCAGCAAAACAAATTGTTAAACTTGCTTTTGAAAAAGTAGTTCAATCAAGCAAAAAAGGTAAACTTTTATTATTTAGTTTTATTGTTTCGGGTATTATGATTGCACTTGCTATGGCTTTGACAACAAATTTCTTTGTTCCAAATCCTGCTTATATGGTTTATGATAATGATTATGTTGTGGCATATATTGACTATACTCAAGAAGGGTCAAGTAGTATAAATTATCAATCTATAAGAAACTCTATGGCTCCTGATGATTTTATGAATTTATTATCCGATACAGGATTCTCGATTGTTGATCAACAAAATGATAGTACATTCTTTTCATTTAATGCAGCCATAGATATTGTTGATAATTTAGGAAGACAAAAAATCATATTAGGGTCTGAATCAGATAGTGATTCTGAAATTATGATTTCAACTGCTTTGGCAGATAGTTTTTTTGAAAGTTCTTTATATGATTATGATCCAGATTATGCACAATCATATGGTATATGGGATTATGAAGATTTGCTAAAGGAAAAAGTATTAAAAAATGGGGAAGAATTTAGTATTTCAGGTATTGTAAAATCAGATCAAAAATTAATATATATAAGCAAAGATATTTATTATAGTTTATTAGGTGTGACAATTACATCATTGACAAATCCGACTGTGACTTATCTTTATAATAACTTAAGTGATGATGATTTTATTTATGGCTCAAATGCTGGAGTTGATGAAATTATATTATCAAGTAGCCTTGTTGAATTATTAGGTTATGATGATTTATTAGACGATGCGACAGTTTGGCCACAAGAGATTACTGAGTTTGGTATGGTAAGTGGTATTGTTGAATCAGATGAAAGCAATATTTGGGTTGATAGTGAAACATTAACCGAAAAATATTTTAGTAGAAATTCAAATTTACTTTACAATCCAATTTATATTCATACAAATGATGCAAAAACACTAATTGAAAATATTGAAGCAAATACAAATTTAGTCTCTAAGACGGAAAATATGTATGTATTGTCACTTTCATTAAATGATGTTTCTTTATCTTTTATGATTCCGATGATCATTATTATATTTGGTATATCATTTGTTGGGTTTTATTTTCTTATGCATTCAACGATGATTTCTAGAATCTATGAGATTTCTGTATTCAGATCGCTTGGTATGAAAAAACGAGAATTATTTATTTCCTATATGGTTGAATCAATGTTTATTACAACAATTACGACACTTATTGGTTATATATTAGCAACGATATTGTTTGGAAAGATGAGTTCATCTTCACTTGGATTTTCGCCATTTAATGTGAATTTCTTAAGTGCAGTCTTAGGTGTTGTTATTGTATATGGTATTAATATCTTAGCGGGTATTTTACCGATAATGACATTGTTAAGAAAGACACCATCTGAAATTTCATCTAAGTTTGATATATAAAAAAAAGGCTTAATTAAGCCTTTTTATTTATATTGTACAGTATCAGTTAATGGTAATCGCAATGATTCATAGCCATCTTCGGCTGCTTTACCAATTGAAATAATGAGCAGTGGTTTATATCTGTTTTCGTCTAAATCAAATACTTTAGCTAATTGATCATGTTTAAATCCACCAATTGGACATGTATCATAACCGTGCGATTTTGCTGATAGCATAAGTTGCATAGCAACTAAACCACCATCAAGAACACCAGTTCTTTCTACTTGATGTAAATCAAGGTCATCGATCATATTGGCAATATTTGTTAATTGACGGTCTTTAACATCCTTGGGAAGTAAACCTTTTTGAAAAGCAGTATCAAATATTTTTTCAGCATAATTATATTTTTTCAAATCAGTAAATAAGCAAATCATCGCAGAAGATGTATCTAATTGTAGCTGATTACCTAAAAGAACATTTCTTAATTTTTCTTTATAAGCTTCAGATTCGATGACAAATAATCTTGTTGGTTGCATGTTCATTGATGAAGGGGCAAATAAAGCATCTTCAAGTATAGTTTCCAATTCTTTTTTGGGAATTTTAAATGTTGAATCATAATTTCTAATAGCTTTTCTATCTTTAAATATATTCATAAAATTACCTCTTTCCTGTAAAAATTATAACATGAATTAAGGGTATCTTTTATAGATTTGCTTATTTTGTTATGTTATAATAATAAATGAAGGATGGTGTATATGAAAACACATTTTATATTTATTAGACATGGGGAACCAAGATATGACGAAACACAAAATATCTGGCAAAAAAGTGTAGGTTATAATTTTGGAAAGCTCACAGAAAATGGTGAAGATCAAGCACTTGAAGTTGCTAAAAATCCTTTACTAAAAGATGCTGATATTATTGTATCATCACCATATACAAGAGCATTACAAACAGCTGCTATTATATCTAGAATTACAGGTATTAAATTAGTCATTGAAAATGATTTACATGAGTGGAATCCTGATACAAATTTTATTTTTGATTTTGAAGATAATTTACCATTTGAAGAGTATTTAAAAAACAAAGGTATTCATCAACTAGATGATAAATATCGTTGGGAAGCATATAAAGATATAAAAAAACGTGTCGAATTATCACTTCTTAGATACAAAAATTATAAAAAGGTTATTGTTGTATCACATGGTATTGTGATGTCAACAGTAACACGCTTTGATGATGTTATTGAATATTGTGGCATTAGAGAAGTTGATATTTAATGGATATAAAAAATCTCGAATTATGGTATCAAAAAAATAAACGGTCATTAATCTTTAGAAAAACGAAAGAACCTTATAAAATTTGGGTTAGTGAAATTATGTTACAACAAACTCAAGTCGAGACGGTACTTCCTTTTTTTGATCGCTTTATGAATGTTTATCCAACTGTTTTTGATTTAGCAAACACTGATGAACTTACTTTACACAAAGTTGTTGAAGGACTTGGATATTATAGAAGATTTAGATATATGCAAGAAGCAGCAAAAGTGATTGTAAATGAATTTGATGGTATATTCCCAAACACTTATGATGAAGTTATAAAGTTACCAGGGATTGGAAAATACACTGCTGGAGCCATTATGTCAATTGCTTATGATTTGCCGTATAGTGCATTAGATGGTAATGTGATTCGTGTTTTATCCAGATATTTAAATATTTCTGAGGATATGAGATTAGAAAAAAATAAAAAAATTTTAAATGAAATCAATCAGTCATATATTGAAAAATCACATCCTAATTTATATACACAAGCAATGATGGAATTAGGGGCTATGATTTGTCGGCCACAAAATCCTAAGTGTGATAAGTGCCCAATTGCTTTATATTGTCAAGCACATGCCATGGGTATTGAAACAAAACTTCCTTACTTATCAAAATTAAAAGAAAAAAAAGAATTTAATTATATTACATTAATTATTAAAGATGAAAGTTATTATTATTTATATAAACGTACGGAAGATTTGCTTAAAAATATGTATATGTATCCGCAGTTTGAATCAGAAAGTATTCAAAGTGTACTTTTAAATTTAGAAGCGGAGGGTATTATACTTGAAGTAATAAATTATATAGGGAATTATAAACATGTGTTTACACATCTTATATGGCATATGGATGTTTAT
>JBAYAP010000104.1:0-5190 GCA_041669715.1 Acholeplasmataceae bacterium | reverse complement strand
CAATAATAAATGCAGTCACAGTTGTCCCAATATTTGCACCCATAATGATACCAACACTTTGTGGTAATGTCATAAGACCTGCTCTAACAAGACCTATCATTAATGCAGTAGTTCCTGATGAAGATTGAATCAGCATTGTTAACAAAATACCTACAAAAATACCTTTTAAAGGCGTATTTGTAGATTTTTCAATTATCATTTTTAATTTATTTCCTGCGGCAAGTTTTAATGAATCACTCATTAAATTAATACCAAATAGAAATAATGCAAGTCCCCCAACTAAATTCATAATATTATCAGAATAATCTGCAAGCATTAATATGGGCATAATAGTTGGCCTCCTGATTTTTTTCCCATTTCCATTTTACATGAAAATTTGAAAAATTAACAATTGAAAAATAAAAACATTAATTTATGTTATTTTACGCATGTTTCTCCGCAATTTGATACTTTTTATATTGAAATAAATATGGCAATCCCACAATTAAACCATATAGCAACAAAAATATAGCACCATATATCAATAAGTAATAATTACCACCTAAATTTCCAGGTAACCCGTTTCTTCTTAAATACATATAATTTGTATCATAAGCCTTAAATAATACTTCATTAGCAAATGTTGCCCACAGCAATAACACCATCATTGCTGGGAAAACTGTTAATGACTTTTTAAATGTCATCTTAAACCCACCTATTGCCATATTTATACATGGTATTAAAATCAATAAAGTGTGTGCCGTCATACCTTCTAACATACCAAATGTCATAAATTTATTATCAAAATAATCACCAATTAATATAGTGATGATACCGCCCATCATAGATAATAAAAAAACAGCAGGTTTTAATTTTTTTATATTAAAAACAATAACTATGGGTAATAAAAATGTCATGACGGTACAAAGATGAAATGGAAAAGCTCTTAGTGCTGGTACTTCGGCTCCAATAATTGCACGCATCACTTGATTTATAAATCTTACGCTGAATAAACCAATCGACGCTGTCATCATAACTTTATATCCAAATTGTTGTTTTGTTTTAAAAACTTTAAATACAATAATAACCAATATAATTGTTACAACCATCCATAAAAAATGACGATAATCTTGGTATGCACCATGGCCTAAATTATCTTCAAATTGTCTAATAACACCATCATAATTGGCGTATTCAAAAAACTTCTTAAAAAAATCAATCATTTCTTTTCTCCTTGAATATTAATATATTTTTATGGTTAAGATATCTAATACTTTCATACATTAAAGGTAAATATATGTAGCTTGGAATAACTAACCATATAATTGGTATATATGGATCTTTGAGAAATTTGGGAACAAAAATTGTTAATATATATCTAAAAGAATTTAAATTATCTGGAATACCAAAAATGAGTGAAGAATTTCGATAATTAACATCAAATAACAAATCTAAACTATATTCAACAAATCCAATACGTATTAACAATAATTCATTAATAACAATCACACATAAAATAGATAAAAATGTTATCGGTAAATAAAAAATTCGTTTTTTAGATAGTTCGTGCAATCTAAATCGATATAGCAAAACTCCAGTTAATAAAATAATAAAATGTGCATAATAAAATCTCATAACATCAAAACTAAATGCCGCTTTAAATGTTTCTTCGTTAGAATAAGCTTCAAGTGGTAAAAAAATTGATAATATTCCACTCACTAAACCCATAACCATAACATAATCCAATAAATATTTATTTTTACTTAATAATATAAATGGAAAAATTAAGGTACTTACTGCACAAATATTTTCAAAACTAATTTTTCTAAGATAACTTATATCCTGATTATATGGATAAAAAAACATTTTTGAAAAATGCAGCAATAGAGATGAAAATGAAATAATAATCAATATTTTATAACGCTTTTTTGCGTCGACTTTTCCAAAATAAATATTGATTAATACCATAAACACCGCGAGTATGATTAAATATATAAAATAATATAAATTTCCAAATTTAACTTCCATGATTGTGCTCGCTTAATATTGATATTTTTGATAAAACCTCTTTATATTTTAACATAAAAAAAAGCAATATATTTTCTATATTGCTTTTTTAATCAATTATCTTGGATTTTTAATATTTGCATGTGCTGCAGCAAGTCTTGCAATTGGAACTCTAAATGGAGAACATGAAACATAAGATAAACCTATATTATGACAAAATTCAATAGATTGAGGATCTCCACCATGTTCACCACAAATGCCTAATTTAATGTCTGGTCTTGTTTCTTTACCTAATTGAACAGCCATTTTCATCAATTTACCAACACCTTTTTGGTCAATATGAGCAAAGGGATCATTTTCAAATATTTTCTTTTCATAATAATCAGCTAAGAATTTACCAGCATCATCACGACTAAAACCAAATGTCATTTGCGTTAAGTCATTTGTTCCAAAACTAAAGAATTCAGCTTCTTTAGCAATTTCATCAGCTAAAATAGCAGCTCTAGGAATTTCAATCATTGTACCGACATGATATTCAAGTTTAACATTCGCTTTTTTAATGACTTCGTTTGCTGTTTTAACAACAACATCCTTAACATATTTTAATTCTTTAACATCACCAACAAGTGGAATCATAATTTCAGGTATAACATTCATACCTTCTTTATTCACTTCAATTGCTGCTTCAATAACAGCACGTGTTTGCATTTCTGCAATTTCTGGATATGTAATACTTAAACGAACACCACGATGACCTAACATTGGATTACTTTCATGTAATTCAATAATAGTTGCAGTTAATTCATTTGTTGGAATACCCATATCTTTAGCAAGTGCTTCTATATCATCTTGTTCAGTTGGAAGGAATTCATGAAGTGGTGGATCTAAGTAACGAATAGTTACTGGATAGCCTTTCATTTCCTTATATAATTCAATAAAGTCTGATTTTTGCATTGGAAGAATTTTTTCTAAAGCTTTTTTACGTTCAGCTTGATTTTTAGCTGCAATCATTTCTCTTACTGCAGATATTCTACCTTCTTCAAAAAACATATGTTCAGTACGGCATAATCCAATACCATGTGCGCCATATCTATATGCAACTTTAGCATCACGAGGGTTATCAGCGTTTGCTCTAATATCAAGTACTCTAAATTTATCTGACCATGTCATTAATGTTTCAAAATCTTCTGACACAGTTGCATCTTGAGTTTCTACTTTTTCACCATAAACTTTACCTGTTGAACCATCTAATGAAATCCAATCACCTTCGTAATATTTTTCACCAGAAACTTCAAAGTATTTTTCATCTTCATAAACATGCACTTGACCAGCGCCTGCAACACAACAAGTACCCATACCACGGGCAACAACAGCTGCATGAGATGTCATGCCACCACGAGCAGTTAAAATACCTGATGAAACAATCATACCTTCAATATCTTCTGGTGATGTTTCTTCACGTACTAATATTACTGGAAGTCCATCTTTTTCTTTTAATTCTTTAGCACGGTCAGCTGTAAACACAACACGACCTGTAGCAGCACCTGGAGATGCATTTAAACCTGTTGTAATTAATTTAGCTTCTGCTAGTGCTTTTGGTTCAAACTGTGGGTGTAATAATGAATCTAATTGCTTAGGTTCAACTTTTAATAATGCTTCTTTTTCAGATAATACGCCTTCTTTAACTAAATCAATAGCAATTTTTAATGCAGCTTGTGCAGTACGTTTACCATTTCTAGTTTGAAGCATATATAACTTACCACGTTCAATTGTAAATTCCATATCTTGCATATCTCTATAATGTTCTTCAAGTTTGCTTGCAATGTCTTGGAATTCTTTATAAAGTGAAGGATTATCTTGTTTTAATTCGGCAATTGGTTTAGGTGTACGAATACCAGCAACAACATCTTCACCTTGTGCATTAAATAAATATTCACCATATAATTCATTTTCTCCTGTGGATGGATTTCTAGTAAAAGCAACGCCAGTACCTGAATCATCACCCATATTACCAAATACCATAGATTGTACATTCACAGCAGTTCCCCATTCGTAAGGAATACTATTTAATCTACGATAAGTATTAGCTCTAGGATTGTCCCATGATCTAAAGACAGCAGTGATGGCTTCAATCAACTGTTCTTTTGGATCTTGTGGAAATGGTTCACCTTTTAATTCTAAATATTTTGCTTTATATTCAGAAACTAATGCTTTTAAATCGTTTGCATCTAATTCAGTATCTTGCACAACACCTTTAACTTTTTTCTTTGCTGATAATAATGCTTCAAAATTATCTTTGCTAATATCCATAACAACGTCTGCAAACATTTGCATAAAACGTCTATATGAATCATAAGCAAATCTAGGATTATTTGTCAGTTTAGCAAGTCCTAATACTGATTCATCATTAAGTCCTAGATTTAAGATGGTATCCATCATACCAGGCATTGAAGCGCGAGCTCCAGAACGAACTGAAACTAAAAATGGATCATTTGAATCACCAAATTTTTTCCCTACGATTTTTTCAGTTTTTCCAAGCGCATCATTAATTTGTTTAATGATATCATCTACGATGACTTTTCCATTGTCATAATAGGCATTGCATGCTTCAGTTGTAACTGTAAAACCTTGAGGTACTGGCATTCCAAGCGATGTCATTTCAGCTAGGTTTGCACCCTTGCCACCAAGAAGATTTCGCATATCTGCATTGCCTTCTTTAAACAAGTAAACATACTTCGTCATTGTCATTTCTCCTTTGTATTTTTATTTTTAATTTCTTTTTAAGAAACTTTTTTAACTAGACTATATAATTCGCTTTTTGGCTTATGTTGATCAATAATATTTGCAAAAGGTAAATGAATCATTCTTGAGTCTCTTATGCCAACACATACCCCATGAATATCATCATTTAATAATTCTACAGCATATATGCCCATACGTGAACCTAAAATACGGTCATCAGGACAAGGGGATCCCCCTCTTTGAATATATCCTAAAACTGTTGCTCTTGAACTAAAGCCCGAAAGATTTGAAATTTCTTCAGCTAATTGGTGAACATCAAGCAATTTTTCAGTAACAACAACAATCGCATGTCTTCTACCTTCATGTTTATATTGTTTGATAATTTCAATCATTTCTTCTTTTCTAATGGGATTTTCTGGTGTGATGATAAATTCTGCACCGCCACAAATACCAGCAAATATT
>JBAYAP010000103.1:0-5201 GCA_041669715.1 Acholeplasmataceae bacterium | reverse complement strand
TGATTATAGTCAATATGATTATAATGATGATGGTGTTTTAGATGCTGTATATTTTATATACTCTGTTGATTTTAAGCATAATGATGCTGATCTTTGGTGGGCATGGGTATATACTGCAAGTTTCGGAGAAGCTGATTCAATCAATAACGTTGATGGTAAATCACTAGAATATTATATGTGGGCAAGTTATTATTTCATGTTTGATGATATTCCGGGAAATGATGATTTAATTATAAACGCCGAAACATATATTCATGAAACAGGACATCTATTAGGATTTATTGATCTTTATCCATATGAAGATGATATTTATTATGGTCCACTTGGTGGATGGGATATGATGGATTGGAATGTTGGTGATCATGGACCAGTTAATAAATTATTATTTGGATGGCTTGATCCTTTGATTGCTATTAGTGGAACACAAATAGTGACTTTGGATTCATATGCAACAGACTCTGATGGGTTAAATAGTGTATTATTAATACCTTATAATTCTGATGATTTAAATGATGGTGATGCATTTGATGAATATTTGCTTGTTATGTTTTATACGCCTCAAGGTTTATATGAAGGACATTTAGGTACAAGTATTTCATTAAGTAACGCTGGTGTTGTTATCTATCATGTAGATGCAAGAGTATATAATAGAACAACTTTTTGGGGCGGTTATTTTATGTATGATAATGAAGGGTATTCAGATTTCTTTGTTGAAATATTAGAAGCTGATATGAATGATTCGTTTCCTTCGACAAGAACATCAGATTCTATTCAATTATCTGATATATTAAGATCTGGCAGCATTGATTTATCAGATGAGTATGCATGGCATCAAGGTGGAGACATTAACGTTAAAATTGAAATTGTAAGTTCATTTATAAATACAAGTAGTTCAATTACACTTTCAGTTACAGTAGCATAAAAAAAAGTAGCAATGAAAATTGCTACTTTCTTTTTATCTCATAAGTTTTAAAGTTTCTTTAAGTTCATCAGTAACTCTAAAAGATTCTATTGCTTTTTGAATTGTTTTTCTAAATGTCCAATCATCTAAATGATGATGTTTCATATAGGATAAACCTTTGTCTGGATATTTTGCAAGTATAGTTGCGAAAGCCCATGCTACGGCCATTTTCGAATAATAGGCATTTATTTTTAAATGATCTAAAATAACAATTACTTGATCAATATAATCATCAGTTAAATAATGCGATAGTAACATTACAGCAACAACGCGTTGTTCAAATTCTTGATCAGAATCTAAATAGTTTTTTAAAAATAAAAACACTTTTTCTCTATTTTTTCTGGCAAGCTTAAAGTGATTGCATAGGGTATCATTAACTGCCCAACCATGAATATGGGGGATAAAGTTTTTGAAATATTTCAAAGCAATGTCTATATCTTTTAACATGCATATAACCATCGCGTGAATTTGTTCTAATTCATAACTTGAAAAATCATTGTTATCTAAAAATATATAAGGATTATCTTGATAAATATCTTTAGCAATTTCACGCATTTGGGGAATAGTTAAACCATTAAAAATCGTTTGGTTTGGATTAAGTTTTTGGTCAAAAGCAATTCGTTTTAAATTTTGTTTAGCATATATTGTTTTTTTAACATTATCAAGTGTCATTGTATTATACCTCGCTTATGTATATTGTATCATAAGGGGATTATATTTATTACGCGGGAATGACAGTGCCTTGATAATGTTCTTCAATAAATGTTTTAATAGTATCAGATGTTAATGCAGCAACGAGTGCTTTGATTTTATCTAAGTTTTCTCGACCTTCTTTAACAGCAACGATATTGACGTAAGGATTGTTTTCTGGAGACTCTAAGATTAAAGCATCACTTAAAGGATTTAGACCACCTGTGAGAGCAAAGTTCCCATTTATAAAAACGAGTTCACCTTGATCGTTATCATAGGCACTAAATAAAAGTTCTGGATTAATTTGTTCAAATACTAAATTTTTAGGATTTGCTTGAATATCTTCTAAAGTTGCTGTTAATGAATTAACACCATCTTTTAATGTGATTAAACCGGCACCAACTAATACATTAAGAAAGCGACCGTGATCTGAAGTGGAGTTGCTGATAATGACAGTATCACCATCTTTGACTTGATCGATTGAAGTATATGATTTTGAATATAATCCTAGAGGTTCAATATGAATACCTGCAACATTAACAAGTTGTTTATCAGATGATGCATTTTCATTGTATTGATCAAAATAAGGAATATGTTGGAAAAAGTTAGCATCTGCTGAACCATTTGCAACTGCGGGATTTGGTGTTGTGTATTCACTAACAACAGTAACTTTTAAAGTATAACCTTGAGCTTCAAGCAGTTGTCTTGCTTGTTCTAATATTTCTGCATGTGGTACTGCAGTAGCAACCACGTAAATAGTATTGGGGTCATCAATGTCAACGCCACTACATGATGACACAGTTAAAGCTATTATAAATAATACGAATATTGATAGTAATTTTTTCATTTTGTTTTCTCTTTTCTTTTTATGAGTGATTGATTTTTTTAACGATAAAGTCTGATAGTATTTGTATAAAAAATACAATAAATAATATAATCATTACTGACATATAACCTGCAAGTTGTTTGGTGCTACCATTATGAATTAAAAATATAACAGCTTGATCACTTAAACCACCACCACCAATGGCATTGGCAGCAGAGATAAAACCGATTAATGTAATTAGGGTTACAGTAAATGAAGATATGAGTTGTGGAAGTGTTTCAATTAACATAACATGGGCAATCTTTAAATTGGATGCACCAAGTGATCTAAGTGCCTCATTTCTTCCTATTGGCACATTGAGTAACGCATTATAAACCATACGTGCATAAAATGGTGTGGCACTTACAATCAACGGTGGGAGTGCACCGTTTGCACCTAGCATTTGTCCATCCGTTAGAATAAGTGTAACAGGAATCATAATAACAATTAATATGACAAATGGAATAGATCTAAAAATATTAACAAAAGCTGAAATAATTTGATTGATAACATGTAAATATTTTTTTGAGGTATTTTGCTCATTTGTAAAATATAATAAAAAACCGATTAGGGTACCAAAAACGGAAATAAAAATTGCACTGATTAATATCATATAAAGTGTTTCAAATAATCCAGTTTGGATGAGTTGCCAATCATATGCGGTCATATTTATTCACCTCGATGCCTTTTGATTTTAAAAATAGAATAGCATTTTTTATATCTTTTCCTGTCATCTTTACATATAGATAACCAATTTGATCATCAACAATTTCTAAAACTTGTGCATGTAAAATGTTGATGTCGATTTGAAAGGTCTTAATAGCATTGCTAAGAATAGAAGATTCATTAGCTTCCTTTGTATAGATAAGTTCATAAACGTCTGTTAACGTATCATCGATATGAATGGTTTGTTTAACAAGAGATTTTGTAACTTCATGTGAAGGATGCATAAATATATTTAATACGCTATTTTGTTCAACGATGTGGCCTTGATCCATAACAACAACTTTATTACATATTTTTTTAATGGCTTCAATTTGATGAGTAATAAATATAATGGTTACACCTGTTTGTTTTTGAATGTCTTTTAACAATAAAAGAATTTCATCTGTTGTTTTTAAATCAAGTGCTGAAGTTGCCTCGTCACATAATAAATATTTAGGATGATTTGCTATGGCTCTTGCAATTGCGACTCTTTGTTTTTGTCCACCAGATAATTCTTTTGGATATGCGTTTTGTTTATCTTGCAAACCGACAAGTTTTAAAAGTTCGGTAATTCGCTCTTTTTGTTGGTGTTTTTGATGGGAGATATCTAAAGATAGTTTTATATTTTGATATACCGAAAGTTGATCGAATAAATTAAAATCTTGAAAAATCATGCCGATTTGCTGACGCATTCGATTTAGTTCCTTTTTCTTTAATGTTAATATATTCATTTGGTCAATATAGACATCACCTGTTGTAGGTGTTAATAATCCGTTGATTAAACGTATAAGTGTAGATTTTCCTGCACCGCTGTATCCGACAACACCTAAAATATCACCATCATTAATGGTTAAATCTATTGGTTCTAAAGCGACAAAGGTTTTATTTTTTTCTGTATATGTTTTTGATAAATGTTTAAGCTGTATCATAATGTGTCCTTTCTATAATAAAAAATAGTCTTATCAAAATGATAAGACTAACATGATATGTATATATCTTATCGGTTATAGCATTACCACCTTATGTTTATAGGTTGGTAGACGTTCATTGAGCTATATCTCTCCCGTCTTCTTGATAAATTGATTAAGTTTAAGTTATTGTAACACTTAAAGAATTAGATGTAAAGTCTTTTGGGAATAAAATTTTTTAAATTTTTATTCTAAAGATAAATCAGTAATTATTGACAAGGGATATTTTGTATAATCAATATAAATACATTTATATATATCATCGATTTTTGTGAGACGTCCATAGGATTGTTTAATATAACCATCTTGGTAGTAGGATAAGTAAACATTACGGTTTTCATGAAATGCTTTTTGAAGCGTTAAATCCATTTCATAGAGTTGATCTTCGGAAAGTATAGGTTGATCTTTTTTTCCTAAACGATATGTTAATTCTTTATATAAATCATTAAAACCAGCAAGTCCATCAAAAGGGGCCCATTTAATAATGCCACGATCAATATAAGTATTACTCATGATGACCTCCTACAAAATGATTTCGTTTAACAATTGTAGAATGTTCTTCAAGAGATTCGGCACGATTGATACTATTTTTGCCATAGCGGTCTTTAATACCATCAATAGAAGATAAGAGCTGATATTCTTTTTCAATAGCCTCAGCGTCTTCAAAAATACTGTATTGATAGATTTTAGAGTCAGTCAACCCACCTAAAGAAACAGATACAGAACGTATTGAACTACCATCATAGTGATTTGTAAAAATTTGAATGCAGATATGATATATTTCTTTAAAAGAAGCAGTTGGTTGTTCAAGTGTTATTTGTTGATGTAATCCACCACCTGTGGATAATGAATAACCAACACCAAAATGAACAACTCGACAACGCTTTCTATTCATTCTTAAACGTCTTGTGATTTCATCGGCCATCTCTAAAATAATTGTATAAATTTCTGGTGTTTGATAATCATGAAATAATACTTGGCTGGTTCCAAAACTTTTACTCTTAGTTCTAAG